>JBDKTF010000075.1:0-8522 GCA_039680295.1 Anaerolineaceae bacterium | reverse complement strand
GCCATTCGGGAGGCAAAAAACGCCGGATACCGCAACAGTGTTTACATTCGCGAGCTGGAAAGCGAGTTGGAACGCGCCGAGGTTGTTCCGCCGCAGCGCATCCCGGGGGATGTGATCACCATGAATTCACGGGTGGTTCTGACGGATCTGGAAAATGGGGAAGAAATGGATCTCACGCTGGTCTTCCCGAATGCGGGCGCGCCCGGCGAAGGAAAAATTTCGGTGCTGGCGCCCATCGGCACAGCCATGATCGGATACCGCGTGAACGATGTGTTCGATTGGGACACGCCCGACGGAAAGCGCAGCCTGCGGGTGGATCGGGTGCTGTACCAGCCCGAAGCAGACGGCAGGTACGAATAAATCCTATCCTTCAATGCCCTCTTTGGAGGGCATTTTTTATTCGGGCTGGTTCTTCTTCGAAATCCATCTATTCCGGAGGGTTGCGAACGCCGGAAAGGCAGCCCAGATCAGAAGCGCGGGAGGAATGACCTTCATCAGCACATAGGCGTCCAATCCAAACAGGTTGGTGATCGCGATGGTTTGCAGGGCAGCGTAGAAACCGGCAGGAATCGGCATGACCAGGAACAACAAAGAGGAAGGCAGGGGAAAATAAGGGACGGTCATGGCGGTGACGGCGGCGAGAGCGATGAGTTTGCGTTCACGGCTCAACGGCAGCGCGTATACCACGGGGACGATTAACCAGATCCACCAACCGAAAACCGTCCATAGGGAAATATTGCGGCTGAGCGTCAGCAGGTCGCTGGTTTGGGTCAGGTTTTCCAACCAGGCGGGCAGCCACCACCCCCATTGGATGCAGGAGAGACCGGCGATGATGCCGGGGATCACCAACGTTTTCCAACGCGACGGCGACCACCACCAGATGGCGATGGCAAGAAACAACGCCAGTTGGGGTTTAATGGCTGCCAGGATCAAACCCGCGCCCGCCAGATAGGGACGGTCATTCTGAACCGCCCACCATGCAAAAGCCAGTCCGCCAATTACCAGACCGTCAATCTGACCATAATAGAGCGTCCAGGCGAAAGCAAAGGATGTGAAGACGATCCAATGTTTTCCACGGTATTGGCGCACCGCAAAATATAAGAGCGCCATGCAGGAAAGCGACAGGACGAGATACGCGACTGGTTCGGGCAGCCAGGCAAGCACGGCAACGATCCAACGCGCCCATAAGGGATGCCGCATGGTCTCTGGTTCGGCACGGAAATAGTAGAGGTCACCGTGCCAGTCGGGATGCGGCAGGAAGAAAATCATCATGCCGAGGGCAAAACCCAGAGACCAGGGCATGTTTTTCAGCCGGGTCCAGAGTCGGGTCGGTAAAGCTGAGTCGATGGATAACCGTGAGGGAGGAGTCATTGGGAATGGATGAAGTACTGCCTGCAGGTGGAATGGATTCGGAATCTCGTTAGATATCTTACATCGGGTTTGCCCCCGCCGCCAGTCTGAAAGTCTTATCGATGTGAAAAGTACGAATGGGAAGCGTTGAACGACAAACACAGCCTGCGGGTGATCGGGCGTTCTACCAATCCGCGGTAAATCGGCAAGTACGGATAAACGAAACATGTAAAACGCCGTGGTGCAGAAAGGAGGAGGGATTGGGTTGACCCGGGAGACAATGTAAATATAATCATTTGTGATGGGGAGTAAACATCTATTTGTTTCATGAATCGACTGCAATCGATCTATAAAATTTCATCGCGCCCATTGTGATGGGCTTCCCTAAACCTTGCACATTCAACACCACCAGGAGCGAAACGTAGATGAAACTAGACCGTACCTTCACCGTGAACGAAACCGAAGAAACTTTACGTGCGCATGTTGCCAGCTATTTCATCAGCAAGGGGTATAAACAGCGCGAGTCAGGTCCCAATCTGGTGTTTGAACGCGGATCTGGACTGGGTTCAATGATCTCGTTTTCCACAAAGAAGTGGAAGGCAAATGCCGCGGTGGAAACGAAATCAAATCCTGATCAGTCCACAAACGTTGTCGTGACCCTTAACATTGAGACTTCGGGACAAATCGTCGTTAAGAAAGAACGAGATTTCTGGGAAAATGAATTGAATGACCTGGTTGCATCGGTCAAAGGGTTTAATGTGGGCGTTTCGTTACAGAGCCAATTGGAAGATAAACTGAGGTTGGAAAAGCGTCTCAATGGCGGGATCAGTTGGTTCTATTGGGTTGCCGGATTATCGCTCATCAATTCGATCATTTTCCTTTTTGGCGGGCAGGTGAATTTTGTGATCGGTTTGGGAATCACGCAGGTCATCGATGGCATTTCATCTGTTGTTGCGGGCGAGTTGGGTGCCGGTGCCGGCACGGTGGTGCAAATCATCGCTTTTCTTCTGGACGCTCTTGTCGCCGGTGTTTTTGTGCTCTTTGGAGTCCTTGCCAGACGCCATAAATGGAGCTTTATTGTTGGAATGATTGTGTACGCTCTGGATGGATTAATTTTTATCCTTGTTTCCGACTACTTAAGTCTCGCGTTCCATTTGATCGTGCTGTGCGGGCTTTTTAGCGGTCTGAGCGCATTCAGACAGATCCGTGAAAAAAGTTCAACGTCTGCCGTCTGACTTTTTTCCTGTTTTGTCGATTACCATGATACGTGCGCTCGCCAAAAGATGGCGAGCGCATCGCGTTAATGGATTGTGGTGTTTCCATGCAGGATTCATCGGATTTCGTAGTAATATGAAATGGAAATGAACGCCAGACTGATTGCCCGTTACGCCTTTCGTGAGATTTTGGGGTGGGTCTGCATGGCGGCAGCGCTGTTCTGGTCTGCCGGGCGGCTGGACTGGTGGGCTGCCTGGGGAGCGCTCGCGGTGATGCTGGCGTGGATTGTGGGGACGGCTGCCGTCATCCTGCGTATCCACCCGGATTTGCTGGCGGAACGGCTGGGTCCGCGCAAAGGCTCACAGCGGTGGGATACGCTCCTCATGAGCGCGGTGGGAATGCTTCAGTTGGGACGGTATATTCTCGCCGGATTGGACCAACGCTACGGCTGGACGGGCAGTTTTCCTCTGAGTGCGCAAATTCTGGCATTGGTGATCTGTTTTCTGGCGTACGCGCTGGTGGTCTGGGCGACCGCTTCGAATGCTTATTTTTCGCAGATCGTGCGCCTGCAGCCCGAGCGCGGTCAAACCGTGGTCACCGGCGGACCGTATCACACCGTGCGCCATCCGGCGTATGCCGGTGCGCTGATCTACGAACTGGCTGTGGGGATTTTACTGGCGTCGTGGTGGGCTTTGCTCGCGGGGGGATTGACCGCGGCGCTGTTGATCGTGCGCACCGCGCTGGAAGACCGCTACTTGCAGGCAGCGCTGCCCGGTTATGCCGCTTATGCCAGACAGGTTCGATATCGTTTGTTTCCTGCCGTCTGGTAAGCGGTGTGGTAGAGGGTTGCAAACCAATCACGATCCTGGATACAATCTTCTTAAGGAAATGAATCCGTGCAGGTGAAAGGAGAGAACACGATGGGATTCGATAACTTGCTCTGGTTTCTGTTGATTGGACTGGTGGCGGGTTGGCTCGCCAGCCGCATCATGCGGGGCGGCGGGTTCGGGCTGGTCGGGAACATGGTGGTCGGCGTCGTCGGTTCTTTTCTGGGCGGCTGGTTGTTTGGTCTGCTGGGCATTGCCACGGGCGGGCTGCTTGGCTCGCTCCTGACGGCGCTGGTCGGCGCGATTGTGCTGCTCTATTTGCTGCGGTTGATCAAGAAAGCCTGATCATAATATTCCGATGGGAACAAAAAGGTTCCTCCAGATCACACGGAGGAACCTTTTGCTTTCAGGCATATCCATTTACGATGGTTTCGACGTTTCGTCGGGCATGTATTTATCCAATTCAGCGGAAAGGCTGGCGAGCTGGAGTTCGAGGTCGTGCACGTCTTTTTCGGAATCTTCCGCCCGTTTTTTGTAACCGTCGCGTTCGGTTTCGAGCGCCGACAGTTTCTTCTTCTGGTTGGACGCTGCCAGCTTGCTGCGGATCGATCCGGGCATGGAAGCCAGCAGGCTGATCAAAACGCCCACCGCCAGGGTGCCCAACAATACCAGCGCAAGCGAACTGTCAAAATTCCAGAACAGGAAGGATACGGTAACCGCCGCCATGTTTTGCAGCGCAAAAACAACCGCGACGATCGCAATCAATAACGACACGACGATAAAGATTTGCATGGTTCAATCCTCCTCTACTCAATATCATTTTAGTCATTTTATCAACTACCGCAAGAGGGCAAAGAAAGTGGAAATACGGCAAAAAATCACCCATACCATGAGGTCTATTTCGTGACATAATAAGACTAATATTATCGCAATAAAAGCGAGGTGACCGGAGTCAGAGAATAGAGGTTCTTATGAATCAGAAAGTGGAAACGGTGATCATTGGCGGTGGGCAG
Source organism: Anaerolineaceae bacterium (assembly GCA_039680295.1). GTDB lineage: Bacteria > Chloroflexota > Anaerolineae > Anaerolineales > Anaerolineaceae > JBDKTF01. The sequence goes on along the minus strand of JBDKTF010000075.1, from coordinate 4,117 downwards.
GCGGGATTGTCCACCAGTTATTTTTTAAGCCGACAAAGACGAGAACACATCGTCCTTGAACAGGCGCCGCAGGCAGCAAACGCCTGGCGCAACGACCGCTGGGATTCTTTTGTGCTCAACACGCCCAACTGGGCATTCCAATTGCCGGGAGCGAGTTATGCGGGCAGCGCGCCCGAAGCGTTCATGCCGCGGGATGAGATTATCCACCGTTTTGAGCAGTACATTGAAAAATATCATCTCCCGATCCAGTACAACGCATGGGTGTCTTCGGTCGATCCTGACCCGGATGGGCTGGGTTACCGCGTCTGGGTGGACGGAACGGCATACGAAGCGAAAAATGTGGTCGTTGCCACGGGACTTTTCCAGCATCCCCGCATCCCTGCCTTCAGCGCGAATCTGCCCGATGGAATTGTTCAGCTTTCTTCGGGGCAGTACCGCAATCCCGGCGCGCTGCCACCCGGCGCGGTGCTGGTGGTGGGCAGCGCGCAATCGGGCTGTCAGATCGCCGAAGAACTGTACCAGAGGGGGCGCAGGGTGTATCTGTGCGTGGGCGGCGCCGGAAGGGTTCCCCGCCGGTACCGCGGCAAGGATATCTTCGAATGGCTGACCTTGAGCGGTTTCGTGAACCGCACGATGGCGCAACTGCCGGATCCGCGGATGAAATACGCCGGAAGTTTGCATGTTTCGGGACGGGATGGCGGGCATGCCCTTAATCTGCACCAGTTTGCGCGCGACGGCGTGGTTCTGCTGGGGCGTCTTCAGGATGCGCGCGAGGGGAAAATCTGGTGCGCTGCCGATCTGAAGCAAAACCTGGCAAAAGCAGACGCCATCGAAGCCGAGATGCTCAAAATGATCGATGGATACATTGACCGGGAAGGGTTGAAGGTTCCCACCGAGAGCCTGCCGGCGCTGCAGGATGGTTTCAATGCAGAGGAGATCTCTGAATTGGACCTGGCGGCAGCGGGCATCACGAGCGTGATCTGGGCGATGGGATATACCTTCAATTACAGCGCGGTTCACCTGCCCGTGGTCGACGGAGATGGCTTCCCGCTTCAGACCCGCGGCGTCACTGCCTTTCCGGGTCTGTTCTTTGTGGGCTTGCCCTTTATTTCGTGGTGGAAATCCGGGCTGTTACTGGGTGTCGGCGAAGACGCCGAATTCATCGCCGGGAGAATTGCGGACCGCAGTTAAAGGCGGCATTTTCTTCAGATCGATTCACCGGAAGGGTCGACACGCAGGTGTGCCGACCCTTTTTTATGGAAGGATGGGCAATTTTTGTTTGAATCATGGTCAAAATGCACGAAAACGATGTATGATTAAAAAGAAGACGGGCATGACACGCTTAAGGAGGTGGCATCATGGAAAAGAAGGATGGTTTCACCAAATTTCTTGCCATTGCGGGAACGGTTTTAACAGCTCTCCCTGTTCTGGCGCCGGTGATGTTTGGGATATTCGCGCTCATCGGGCGCGGCAGGTTTCTCTTCGATTACCTCATGCCTGCTGAATTCTTTTTTCTCGTGCTGATCGGCGGCGGGCTGCTCCTGTGGGCGGCGCTGCGGGCACGCGCCCAACGAAAGATTGTCGCCTGGAGTCTGGGCGGGGCGGTCGCGCTGCTGGTGATCAGCCAACTGGTGGCTGTCGTGAGCGGATTGGCTTCGGGCGAGATCGAACCAGCGGGCTTCTGGTTTGTGCTGGTCATTGCGATGCTCATCCTGTATATTGCGGCGGTCATCGCGCTCGTTGTGGGCGGGGTTCTGCTGCTGCGCGATCTGTTCAAACCGGCGTCCACCCCGGCTGCGGCGGAATGAGAATGACGGTGCTTTTGTAGATGCGGCGCCCCGGGGATCAGGGCGCCGGAAGACGGGATCATTTCATGGTTTGATAAACCGGTTGAATCAACCGGAATCCTTCTGGGTTGGAGAATGGAGGAGAATTCCATGAATGCCTCGCAAATCTTCATTATTATTTCCATTGCGGCATTGGCGGTCGTTTTGCTGTTGGTTTTCCTGGCGGGCAGAAGGAAAACAACCAGCCGCCTTTCACCACTGGCTGGATTGGCATTCGCATTTATCCTGTTGAGTGTATTGTTTGGAGAAAACCGCTGGATCGGATACGGCTTAATGGGGGTGGGCGTGATTCTGGCGGTGGTGGATCTGATCCGGAGCACCCAAAAAACAGATTGATCGGTTCGGGGAACTGGATCGCCGCAGACGTTCAACATTCATGGATCACACGGGAGAAAACATGGATTCAGACAGGCTGGAACAGAAGTGCCAGACGTATTTACATACTCTGTGCGTGGACATTGTCGACAGAAGCGTGGGCAGCGAAGGCAACCGCAAGGCGACAGATTATTTTGAGCGGATCCTGAAGTCTCTCGGCTGGGAGACCGAGTCTCAGGCATTCGATGCCGTGGATTGGGAAAACGGCGGCGCAAGTCTGGGGGTGGACGGCGAAAGTTTTGCGATTTCTCCCAGCCCTTACTCGTTGGGCTGCCGGGTGGAAGCTCCGCTGGCAGCCTGTTCCAGTGTGGAAGCGCTGGAACAGATCGAAATGGGTGGAAAGCTGCTTCTGCTGCACGGCGAGATCGCCCGCGAGCAGCTCATGCCCAAGAATTTTGTCTTCTACAATCCCGAGGAACACCAGCACATCATCGCGCTGCTGGAAAAAGGCGCTCCGGACGCCATTTTGTGCGCCACCGGCAGAAACGCGGCGGCTGCCGGTGGGGTTTACCCCTTTCCGCTGATCGAAGACGGCGATTTTGACATTCCTTCTGTTTTCATGACGGAAGAAGAGGGGCGCCGCCTGCTGCCGCATGTTGGGAAGACGGCGGTTTTGCATTCCAATTCCCTGCGCATTCCGGGCAAAGGGTGCAACGTGATCGCCCGCAGGGGCAATCCAACCGGGAAGCGCATTGTGGTTACCGCGCACATCGACGCCAAAAAAGGCACACCCGGCGCCATCGACAACGCCTCCGGCGCGGTGGTGCTGCTGCTGCTGGCAGACCTGCTGCGCAGCGATCCGGTCGATGTGCCGGTGGAAATTGCGGCGTTCAACGGCGAAGATTACTACGCCGTGCCCGGGCAGATGCTCTACCTGATGAAGAACCAGGACCGCATGGGGGAAATCTGGTTCAATATCAACATCGACGGCGCAGGCTACAGGGAAGGCAAGACGGCATTCTCGTTTTATGATCTGCCACAAGAGATTGAAGCACACGCCCGTGCGATCGTCGAAGCCTCGCAGGGGATCGTGGAAGGGGCGCAGTGGGTTCAGGGGGATCACAGCATGTTCATTCAAAACGGCTGCCCAGCCGTGGCGGTTTCTTCGGCGTGGTTTACAGAGAACATCGATGACCAGGATGTGACGCACACGCCCAAAGATCAGATCGGGATCGTGGACTGCGGCAAACTGGTTGAAATTGCCCACGCGCTGGACCGGCTGATCAGAAATTGTTAGGACGGGCAATAGAAAAAGGTTTGCAATTGTTTTGGGAGGCGGGGTAAATCATCGATTGATGGATTGAAAAGGATGTTTTTGCCCCGCCCCCGGTTCGAATTGTTTTCTTCCCTTACTCTATCCACTATCTCGGAAATACCCGTATATCTGGCACCTTGCAGGACTGTAAGGCATAAATACAGATTCTCAGGATAAAATAAAACGGGCAGATTAAAATCCGATAAATAATCCCAATTACCCCGGTTCAGATTTACTTCAATTTCACATCGCGAATACCGTTGGTGGGCAGCACTTATCGTTCGTCGGGTGCCTAATTTTATGGGTTCCGGAGGCAGTAAATGAATATTCCCAAGACTGAAGCCAGCACGATTCTTCGGTGTGGTTTGGTGTTGTATCCCGCGCAGGATCAAGCCATCGACAAAGTGCTCACCAGCCTGATGGAAAAAATTCCAGCCCAATTTATTTTGCTTGCTGACAGCAGCGGTCAGATCATCTCGGTTTCCGGCGCCCGTGATCAGGCGGACCCGGTCGCGCTGGGCGCATTGGTTGCGAGCGACATGGCAGCCAGCCAGGAGATGGCGCATCTTACAGGAGAATTTCAAAGCTACCAGATGATTTTGCGGGAAGGACCGCAAACCAACACATGGATCATCAATGC
>JBDKTF010000431.1:0-3698 GCA_039680295.1 Anaerolineaceae bacterium | reverse complement strand
GATTTTCAAACGGCGCCAGCAGCCGTTCCAGCCAATCCGGATAAACCGGGTATACATGCGCACTGGCAAAAACGCACAGCTCCGCCGAAGCGGCTTCGATGCCGCGGTTCAGCGAACGTCCAAAGGTGAAGTCGTCCGGGCGGATATGCACGACTTTCACCGGGTATTGCTGGGCAATCGAAACCGTGTGATCGGTGGAGCCCGAATCCACCAGCAAAATCTCCACATTCTGCACGGTCTGCTGCTGAATGCCCTCCAACAGCCTGCCGATGTGTTTTTCTTCGTTATATGCGCGAATGATGATCGAACAAACGGGTTCCGCCATCCTTATTCACCGTCCTGAAGCAGGAAATTGCCGCCGCGCAGCAGCCCGTCCGAAATGGCGCGCATCGCCGGGGACCGCTCGGGCAGCAGCGCCTGAACGTCAAAGGTCTTCAGGCGCACAAAACCTTTCCACACACCGTCTTCCTCCAAAAATTCGCCAAACGGCAGCGAAGATTGGAAGAGCTGCACATACAAAAAGCGGTGCGCGTTGCGGGCAAATTCTGGGGGCACGTCAATTTGATCTGCGGTTAAAAATTCTTCCAACTGACGGTCATACGCCGCGCGATCCGCCGGAAAGAACACCGTCGGAAGCTGGGTGAAACGCGATTTTCCCGCGCTGAGCACCGCTGCGCCCAGAATGGACGCTTCCAGCCCGATGGTGGAATTATATATCATCACGAATTTGGAACGCTGAATCAGCTCGTACGAGCTGAGCGTCTGGCGTGAATCCACAAAAACCACGTTCGGCAAATCGGTCACGCGGCGCGTATGGACCCAATCCGCCACCGATTCGCGACTTTCCTTGCCGGGGCGGGTTTCATCGGGGTGCGCGCGAATGACGAACAGCGTCTCGGGGTGCGCGCGGATCACGTCCAGCACACTATCCAGCCAGGCAAACATATCCGCAAAGATCGTATTGGCGTGTCCCTGGCTGGTGTCGAAGATCACGTTGGTGAAGACCGGCACCACCTGCCTGAACTGGCTGATCTTTTCCAGCAGATCGGCGTCCAGACCCTGCATACCCGACCAGAAACGCACACCCGCCATGCTGAAGTTGCCCTTGAAGCGCTGCTCCAGATAGGCATCCAGACGGGCATTCTGGCGCGGGGACAGCTCGAAGTCATCCGGAATGGGCAGCGGATAAGCTGTGGCTTCACCGGTGGTGAAGAAACCAGAGAAGGGCTGCAAGCCCACCTCGTGGGTGATCACCGGGATGTTCCGGCGCAACGTCACGAAACGCACCGCCGCCTCGGGAAAGTCCATGCCGTTGAACACCACCACCGCGCGCGGCTGCCGGTCATCGAGCAATCGCTCGAACTGCTGCGCCACATTCCATGCCGAAAGAATGTACTCGCGCATCAACAGACGGGTATCCACATCATCCTTCAATGTATGCCGGCGCAGCACCCAGCGCAGCGAAGGCAGCGCCAGCCTTCCCAACGGAATGCCGGTCTGCTCAAAGTTGACCATTTCCGCCAGCGTCAGCGTTTGCAATGTCTGCGCCATGGTCTTATCACGTTGGAACGCAAAAGGAACCGTCTGCGCGCTGTGATAAACCACCTGCGATTGGTGAACGCAGCCCGCACACGGCGGCAGTTTGCCGGGTTCATCGCGCGAGGTGCCCAGCATGCAGCGGCTCATCCCCGCCTGACATACGAAATGCACCACAGGAATTCCCTGCAGCCGCAGCGACCAACCCGCCAGCATGGAAAAACCGGCGTTCAGGCTTAATCCCTCCAGCCGGGTGGAGGCATTGAAAAAGAGCACCGGAGCGCCCTGCGGCGCCGGGGCAGCCGACGCCACCGCGCGTGCCATGCGCACCGCCTTGCGATTATTGCGCCGTCGTTGGGTTGCTTCGCGCCATGCGCTGCTAAGGGTATTCCAGCGTCTGGACCAGTCAGATTGTGAGCTAGATGTCATAGAAATCAAAAGGGCGGAGAGAAGCGGATTCGCCGATCATCCTGAAATCTCCCCACCCTTTTATCGTTCTCCTGAGTAAAATTTATGCGCGGCGTTCCATCAGGTACAGCACGCGCTTTGATCCTTCGATTTCACGGGCATCCTGAATGATAAATTCTGTGTTGAATGCCTTTTCAAAACCTTCGCGGGTGTAGTTCGGGAAGATGTCTTCGCGGGTCGCCAGCAGGCGCTGGACCTGCGAATCTTCCTTGGGCACAAATTCAATCACCAGCCAGCGGCTGATCGAGGCAAAATATTCCGCCAGACGCGGCAGGGGCACATTGTTCGAGATGGATAGATGGTGTACCAGCGCCAGCGCCAGCGTCAAATCCACCGGACCGCGTTCCATCAGATCCATGCGCTCGTTGTTGTGCCAGCCGATCGCCGGGCTGGGATTGGTCAGATCCACCACCAGGGGCAGCAGATTCTTTTCCTTGTTACGGGTGATTTCGATGTAATTCTTTTCCACCGCGCTGGGATCGATATCGAACGCCACCGTGGGGATATTTTGGTCGCTCGCCACCCGGCTGAAAACGCCGTTGTTGGCGCCCATGTCCCACACCTGCCGGGGCTGCACACGCGCCACATATTCGCCCACCAGCGCACGTTTGCGTTCGAACGCTTCGCGGCTGTAATTGGTGGCATCATAATAATCTGCCCACTCGGTGCCTTCGGGCATCCAGGTCAACCCGCGCACCGCCGATTGCAGCGAATCCACCAACCCCAGATACGCCATCTTGTTCATCTGTTGTTTCGCCGTCGCGGCAGATTTCTCCACCGGGCTATCGGCGTAGCGTTTCTGCGCGTTGGCGTGCACATGAATATGAATGAGCAGCGGCGTCTTGAAGCGGGTCTTCCCCGGCAGCAGTTCGCTGGCGAGGTCGAGTGGAATGCCGTCAATGTAGACGCGCATCAACTGGCTCAAGCGCACATCCACATACGACATCAATGCCAGCGGCGCCAGGAAGTGCTGGCAGAACTGGCGGTATGCCACCCACGGCTGCCCTTCTTGATAGCGTTCGAACGAAAGACTGTCGATCAGCAGCGGGTGTCCGTGGTGAAATTGAATATTGTAGGCGCTGGCGTCTTTGAGCGCCATGCCTTTTTCCAGCGCCATGTTCACGATTTTCAACGTGGTCAGCGCCGCATCCTTCAACTGGCTGAAGCTCCACTCGTATGGGTAGGAAATAAAATCCACCACTTCGGGTTGGATGATCTTATATGCCAGTTCCGGAATTTCGGGTTCGATGGAAACTTCGCGATGCGGAATGAGCAGTCCGGCTTTGACCAACTGGTCATACAGCCCGGAGCTCATCAAGAGATCATAATCCGCCTGATAGCTTTTATTAATCTGCCGGTAGAGCACGCCATCGCGGCGAAACAGGAAACCACTCGGATCGCGAAATGACGCCGTTAATTGATGGTTATTTTCCATCCTGGTCATTCTCAGTTACGACTTCTACAGCTTCCATATTCTCTGGCATGTCTTCGCCCTTGTTTTTCTTGAAATGACCTACGATCTTCTTCCAGTAGACTTTCAAGGCAAAACCACCGCCCACCAATGCAGCCAATGCCAATTGGATGATATAGCTGCCCGAACTCGGGTCGAGATAGGCGTGACCACTTGCCAGTGGAGAAAGCAGCATATTTAAGAACATAATCATCTTCCTTTTTCCTTATATTTCCGATGGTTG
>JBDKTF010000457.1:0-3474 GCA_039680295.1 Anaerolineaceae bacterium | reverse complement strand
AGTTTGGCGTGCCTGCGCGCGTGGTGGGATTTCGCATTGGACCGACGGTGACCCAGTTTGCCGTGGAACCGGGTTTTATTGAGAAACCCGGCGCGGATGGTGAAATGATGCACCAGAAGGTGCGCGTTTCGCAAATCTCTGCGCTGCAGCGCGACCTGGCGCTGGCGCTTTCGGCGGAACGGCTGCGCATCGAAGCGCCTGTGCCGGGGCGGTCGTACGTGGGCATCGAAGTGCCGAATATCCGGTCAACCCTGGTACGTCTGCGCCCCATTCTGGAAACGGAAGCCTTTCAGAAGATCCAGTCTCCGCTGGCAATTGCCCTGGGACGGGATGTTTCCGGACAGCCGGTGGCGGCGGATCTGGCGCGCATGCCGCATCTGTTGATCGCCGGAACGACCGGTTCGGGCAAGTCGGTATGCATTGCGGCGCTGGTGACCTGCCTGGTGGCAAACAACACGCCCGATGATCTGCGTCTGGCGATGATCGATCCCAAGATGGTGGAACTGGTGCGCTTCAACGGGCTGCCGCACCTGTTGGGCAAAGTAGAGACAGACCTGGACCGTATTCTGGGGGTTTTGAAGTGGGCGCTGGTGGAGATGGATCACCGCTATCGTTTGCTGGAACAGGCAAAAGCCCGCGATCTGGACAATTACAATCGGAAGATGGAACGGCGCAAGCAACCGACCCTGCCGCGCATTGTGGTGCTGATCGATGAACTGGCGGATTTGATGATGTCGGCGCCCGACCAGACCGAGCACAGCCTGGTGCGTCTGGCGCAAATGGCGCGCGCCGTGGGCATTCACCTGGTGGTGGCAACCCAACGTCCGAGCACGGACGTGGTCACTGGTTTGATCAAAGCCAATTTTCCGGCGCGCATTTCGTTTACGGTGGCGTCTTCAGTGGATTCACGCGTGATTCTGGACACCACCGGCGCAGAGACGCTGCTTGGGCGCGGCGATATGCTCTTCCTTAATCCCGAGGTCGGCAATCCGCAGCGCGCGCAAGGCGTGATGGTGGCGGACCCTGAAATCGAGCACGTCATCGAATTCTGGCAAAAGATGATGCCGCCTGAACCGGGCACCCCCGCCGCGCCGTGGGAACAGTTGTTAAACGAGAGCGACGATGGTTCGGATGAACTGATTCAGAAAGCCATTGCCGTGGTGCGCGGCAGTCAGCGCGCGAGCGCATCGCTTTTACAGCGGCGCCTGCGTATCGGCTATCCGCGGGCAGCCCGCCTGATCGACGAACTGGAAGAATTGGGCGTGGTGGGACCTTCGCAAGGGGGCGGGCGCGACCGGGATGTGTTGATCGCTCCGGAAGAGGATGACGAAGACGGTGATTTAATCACCGAAGACGAAGACTGATGCCGATGGGGCTTTCTTGACAAGACCCCCTGGATGGGATAGCATAAGATGCTATTCCAGGGGTACTTTTGAATTGAAAGGATTGATCTGTGGATCGAAGCATGGAACATAAACGGATGAGCTTATCCGACCATATGCGGGTTATTTTTAAGGGCGTTCTGGATCCGATCGGGGGGTGGTTAAACAGTCTGGGCATCCATCCCAACACCATGACAATTTTGGGCTTGATCGGTAATCTGGTGGCATCGGTGCTGGTGGCTTTCGGATACATTCAGCTGGGGGGCATCATTTACCTGGCGAACGGGCTTTTCGATGTGCTGGACGGCACCATGGCGCGCCTGCGCGGTTCGACCAGCGTGTTCGGAGCCTATCTTGATTCGGTATCCGATCGATACGCAGATCTGGCAATTCTCCTGGGACTCTTAGTCTATTACATGGGACAGGATAACTGGCTGGCTGCGATTTTGATTTTCTGCGCGGCTGGCGGTTCTGTAATGGTTTCCTATACCAAGGCGCGCGCTGAAGGTCTGGGTCTGACCGCCAAAGTGGGCATGCTGACCCGGTTTGAACGCTATCTCATCATCGCGCTGGGGTTGGCTTTCAATGTTCCCATGGCGATGTTGTGGGTTATCAGTATTCTGGCAAATTTCACTGCGCTGCAGCGTTTCTGGCATGTTTACCGCCAGACCCGTACGCAGCCGGATGACCAACCCTCTTTACAGGCAGGTAAGGGATGAATTTCTTTATTGACCGCTACGGTGTGCATATCGGCTCGCTGTTCATTCATTTCTACGGTGTCATCATCATGCTGGGTGTGGTGGCGGCATCGCTGCTGGCACGGAAACGCGCCAAGGATAAGGGGCTGGACCCGGATCGGGTCTGGGATATGCTCACCTGGCTGCTGATTGCCGGGATCATTGGCGCAAGGTTGTGGCACATCTTCACGCCCACGCCCTCGCTGGTGGCGGCGGGGGTCACCACTAAATACTATCTTACCCATCCGATCGCGATGCTGTCGGTCTGGAACGGCGGGTTGGGCATTCCTGGCGCGGTGATCGGCGGCGCGCTGGCGCTCTACATCTACTGCCGCAAGCAGAAGCAAAACTTTGGCGTGTGGGTGGATATCATCGCGCCGGGATTGTTGCTGGCGCAGGCGATCGGTCGCTGGGGCAACTTTATCAATCAGGAAGTCTACGGCGCGCCGACCCAACTGCCCTGGGCGATTTACATCGATGAACTGCACCGTCTGCCGGAGTTCATGGATCAGGCGTACTATCACCCCCTCTTTTTGTATGAATCCCTGTGGAATCTGGCGGTGATGGGACTGCTGCTCTGGATGTCCAAACGATTCGTCCAATGGTTGATGGATGGAGATGTCTTCCTTTTCTATCTGATCGGGTATCCGCTGGGACGGTTTCTGTTGGAGTTTCTGCGCCTGGATTCAGCGATGGTCGGCGGCATCAACGCCAATCAGACGGTCATGGGCGTGATCGCGGTGGCGTCTGCGGTGGCGATTGTCTTGCGTCACACGTTACGCAAGCCGAAACCAGTTGAGGAATCAACCGAAATCAATCCATCATGATCTCAGGCATAGGGATAGGGGTGAGCGCGCCATGCCGCAGGGAATGATCTTTGCCGACGGTTTGACCAAGCATTTTAATGATTTCGTAGCGGTGAACGAGATTCATCTGTCTGTCGCCGCAGGCGAAGTGCTGGCGCTGCTGGGTCCGAACGGCGCTGGCAAAACCACAACGGTGCGCATGCTCACCTCCATCTTAAAGCCGACGCGCGGCAAAGCGCAGGTCGCCGGGTATGATGTGGTGCATCAGGCGGAACAGGTGCGGGCATCGGTGGGGGTGTTGACCGAACATCATGGTTTATATGGACGCATGAACGCAGTGGATTATCTGCGTTTTTTTGGCGATTTGTATGGTATCGATCCGGCGCGATGCAAGCGGCGGATCGATGCGCTTCTGGGGGAGTTTGACCTGGATCTTGCCCGCAAGAAACGTCTGAGCGAATATTCGAAAGGAATGCGGCAAAAGCTGGCGCTGGTGCGCGCACTGCTGCACGAACCGCCGGTGCTGCTGCTGGACGAACCGACATCTGC
>JBDKTF010000254.1:0-4387 GCA_039680295.1 Anaerolineaceae bacterium | reverse complement strand
TTCCTTTTTGTCAGAAGTCATTTAAGTTAAGTTTATTTATATTAGTTCAATACGATAATATTGATGAACCTCGATGATTTACACCACCGAGATTCAATTTCAGAAATCTATTTAAAAGTTAATGTCTTAACTACGTTGCCTGAGTTCCAGGTTCTGCTGTTCAAGCACTGCAATTTTCTTCAAATCTTTCACCTTTCATCATGAAAAAACTTATCAGCCATTATTATATTAAATTATCCGACAACCCTTCTCAGTATTAAAACAAACGTCGATAAAATGAAAACTAAAATATCAGGTTATCTTATACACACAAATAGATTGAGTCCAAGAACCACCATAACGATGGGTTGCAATTTGACGAAACCCAGAGCCAAGTAACGCTGTGTGATAAGCGGTAAAAGTTGGCGCCCCAGACAAATCTTTCAAATGCAAAATTAAAGTACCGTTAGGAGCCAGAATTCGTTTACACTCGAGTATGAATGGCAATATAAATGATTCAATCCATCCCGATCGCATAGCATCAGATTCGATGTCATAATTTTCCGTATCCATGTATGGAGGACTTGAGAAAATAGCACCAAAAGATTCGTCAGTAGAACGCATAAAAGCTAAAGCATCAGTTTTATGAAATTCTGATTTAGTATGTGATATGTCAGTGAAATCCAAGGCTATTTTATTACACCCAAATATAGTATCTTCTTGAAGATCACATCCGACTATTTTCGTAACATTCGCACAAAAAGCCCCAAGAGTTCTTCCTCCCCACCCAAGAAAAGGATCAAAAACCGGTAAGCCAGAGATAGCATATTTATCCCATATAGCTTTTGATGCCATTGGAAAAAAATGGCCTGGTGTTCTATTTAGAAATTTTAGATTAGAAATTATGGAAGGAATTGTTATACTTTCACCCTTCCTAAGTAAATGAGTTATAACCCGTAATACCGACTTAGGATCACGCGACATTTCAATCAAAGAAACATTATTCAGTGTTCTTGCATGAAATCGCTTAGTAAATATTGTATCAAGATAAGAAATACCGAGTCTTGACATTGGACAAGCATCGCGCAGAGTATACTTTGAACTTCCAGTATATATCCCGGAAGAGGTTTCATTAGTAGTTGGATCAATAATCCAGTGATTTAACGCCTTGATCAACTCATGAAAGGATCCGTAATGAAGAAAATCATTACGATTCCCTTCCGTAAAATTTTGAGTAGCATCAAGAGGTCTAAGATTATCAAGAGACCAGCATAAACGGAATTCTTCAGAATCCATGGAATCATAACGAAACATAGACTGAGGGATTATATGATCAATTTGCCAAGTCCTCTTTTCAGATCCACAAGGTCCATAATTAGACCAATTCATCCAAGTTTCAAATTGAGATTCAAGATGAGTACACATATCAGTTATAGTATATGGAAGATATTTCAAGATGGATTCACCATTCTTAAGAGATCCAGCGTTCTTGATAGCTTCACAAACCCGAGAACGAATTCGACCACGCAAACGAATCCAGGGTTCTTCCATTTCTTTTTTCCTCAATTTTTGATTTATTTCTTTTTTATTCTCCTGATAGTATTCAGCGGCGCGTTTCCGTTTTCTAGCATGATTCGCAATCCGCCATTCCTTCGCATTTTCTTTGGCCTTTTCACGAATCTTTTCATCAGTCGAGTATTGCTGCTTTTTTAATTTCGATAAGTTATCTTTAACATCAGGGCGAGTTAGATATCGATTATTAGCATTGAGGATAGCTTCCTTTCCCTCCGGAGTCGCATATCTGGCGCGTCTCCTTTCTTTAGCTTGTTTTCTGCAGCATTCTTTACAATCCAAACAACGCGTCGCTTTTCCCCCGAATTTCGACGGTATAAACCGAAAGTTAGACTCATCCTGTGGTCCGATATCAGGACACGAACGACATATATAAGTTGTCACAATAATACTATACACTCGAACATTACGAATCAGAAAATGTTTGAGAATAGTTATAAAAGTATGAATATAGATGAACCCAGATATCGTTTAAAACATCCGGGTTCACGAGAAAGCCTAGGAAGGCTTAGCGAGTAATAATGAGACGAACGAGACCACGCGGATTGTATGCACCGATACCGAGATTCTCAAACATAGAGAATCCGATCGTCCGCTCTTCGCTATTATCCGCGCTAAGAACCGTAAGCTCCGTACGAACCGGACTTCGTCCGAACATCTCAGGCTCACAGCAACAGTAGACAACACCAGCCGGGACGAGACGCGAAACGATGAACTGGGCATTCCAGCCCGTTGCCATCATACCGGTCTTCCACAGAGTAGCCTGGCTCTCGATGTCAAGGACATCGCGACCAAACTTCCTAATATCGGCGTAGTCACGAGCGTTCATGTAAACGCGGGCAACACGCAGATCGTGGAACTCGATCTCCGCAAACGCGTCCGCGAGGACGGCAGGCGAGAGAGGAGCAACAACCGGGATGTCAGGATTCGTTCCGCCCGGAAGCGAATCGAAACCATTGACTGCGATTGCGTCCATGATCGAGAAAACGCGATCGTCTTCCGCAGCCTGGATCTGAGCCTTGCCGAGATCCTGCATACGCTTCAAGAGGTCGTACCGACGCTCTTTGATCTGCGTAAGAGGAGCCTTTGGCAGAGCCGCAATCTCGAACAACGGGAAGATCACGCGGCGAGGCTTCATCACTGCCGTGATGCTTTCGCCTTCTTCACCGATCACGTATGCCGTGACATCGGGATCCTTGTCGTAAATCGGGATGGCACCATCCGGGATTTGCTCCACAAGGAAGGTCTTGCGACCAACCGAGGAGTAATCACGACGTTCACGCAGTGGCTGAATCATCGAAGCAGCAAGACGACGACGTCCTGGCTGCGAACCGATGTATGTGTCAACCCGGGCCTCGCGGATTGTGTTGTCAACAACCTGCACGCCAAACGGATTCAAGTGCATCATAATTGTGGGTTTTCCTTTCCGTTTAGCTAGGGTTAGCCGATGAACGCAAGGGTGATGAACATCTCGGTGCTACCCGAAACTTCCGGAGGTGCGATGACGGTGCCCATACGGGTAACGTCGGGTTCTTGGGTGGCGCCAGCTGCAAGGCTACCCATGGCTGCAGTAGTAAGCCACTGCGCTTCAAACGAGTCTGCCCAACGATTGGTGAGAAGACCGTTAACAGAAGCGTAAAGCTTATCGCCAACGTTATAGGTGAGTGGATCACCAATTACGCCAGCAGCACCGCCGGGAACCAATGGAAGAACGGTCTGAACCTGCGTCTCGTAAATCTTGACGCCAACCGAACCACCACGCAGGAAGGGACCCTTACCAGAAGCCACCGCAGGGGTGTTTTCGTAAGAGTTACCGCCAGCATCGTTAATGAACAGACCAAGGGGTCTCGTTCGAGGAGTGTAGACCGTGCCGCCCACTAGGAACGCACCGCCGACAATGTTCTGACCTACGTCAGGACGAGTGAAAGCAACCGAACCACCGAGGATACCCTTCTTCACTGTTGCCGAAAGGGTCGTGGAACGCGCCGCTGGAACTACAACTGCACTGGGGTTACTCTGCAGGTATGCATCCCCTGCCAAGGACGGGATAGTGTCCTTGATCAGAGAATAAAGGATCCGGAGAGCGCCCTGGCCTAGGCGAAAGTCGCCTGATGCCTGTCCGCCAATATTTCCCATATCAATTCTCCATTTAGGTCGGATTCCGAACGCTCTTGGTTATCCCGTTCTGTCGGAAAATCTGGCTTCAAGTCCACCAATGGTGCGACGCCGTCGATCTTCTCTCTTTCCGTTCAAACTGATTTCGCTCGTAACCTCCGTTGGAAGCCTGTGTCTGTATCCTTTATCAATATCAGGGCGTTAACCCAAACTTAGAGTGCTGGGGGACGATCCCAGAGATTTGCCAACTCGTCATCTTTGTTTGATTGACGAACTTGAACTTGACCAATCTTCTTCGCCGTCGAAGCAGTCCTCGAAGTCGGGTTCGGTCCGTAACCACCGGAGGCAACGCGGGCTTCTTGCTCAGAGGCTTGAATTTCACGCTGTGCCTGAACTTCGGGGTGATCAGCAAAAAGATTTGCTAGCTCATCGGTAGAACCGATATGCGGCATTTCACCATCATCTTCACCGTCATCATCGAAAGTAATTTCCGATGCAACCGGCGCAACGACAACTGGAGGAGCGGCGGGAGCGGGAGCGGGAGCGGGAGCAAAAAGCTCCGTCAACTCGGGAGCAGGCCCACATTCACAACCCGTCGGATTCATGCAACCCTGCATTTCAGCAGAAAGCATTTGATCAAGTGCTTGAAGCTCTTGAGAAGTCAAACCCTGTTGGCTCTGATCTTGATCTTGGTCCTGAGCTTGTTGGCTCTGATCTTGAT
>JBDKTF010000530.1:0-11346 GCA_039680295.1 Anaerolineaceae bacterium | reverse complement strand
GCGCGGCGCGGTTCGCGCAAAGCGCTCTGCGCCATGCGCCCGACCAGGGTGGTGGTGGTGGTTTTTCCGGCGGAACCGGTGATGCCAATGGTGGGGCAGGGCACGGCTTGCATGAACACCTGCGTGTCGTTGGTCAGCGGGATGCCGCGGCGCTGCGCTTCGACGACGATGGGCAGCGTGAGCGGAACACCGCCCGAGATGCAAATCACGTCCACGCCGTCCAATGCGGAGAGCGGATGACTGCCCAGAATCCACTGCACGGGCAGACCCTGCATGGCTGCCAATGCGACGGTCATGGATTCGGCTGGGCGGTTGTCGTTGATCACCACGTCCATCCCACAGCGGACGAGATAACGCGCCGCCGCAAGCCCCTGACGGGCTGCGCCGATGACCAGATAGCGTTGAGTGGAGGCGTTTGTTTTCATGACGTTAAACCATTGCCAGAGCCACGCCGAGCATGGCGCCCAATAAACTGATCAACCAGAAGCGCTGAACCACCTGCGTTTCGCTCCAACCGAGCAGTTCGAAATGGTGGTGGAGCGGCGCCATCTTAAACAGACGTTTGCCGTGGGTCAATTTGAAGTAAACGACCTGCAACACCACGCTGACCCCTTCGCTGACCGGGATGACCGCGATGAGCGCCAGCAGCAGCCACTGACCGGTCATCAACGCGACCACGCCCAACGTGGCGCCCAACGCCAGAGACCCGGTATCACCCATGAAGAGCTGCGCCGGGTGAACATTGAACCATAAGAAACCGAAGAGCGCGCCGACGAGGGTGAAGCAAAAACGACCGAGGAAGACCTGTCCCTGCAGGAGGGCGATGATGCCGAAGGCGGCAAACGCCGTTGCGGAGATCAAACCCGCCAGACCGTCCAGACCGTCGGTAAAGTTGACCACGTTCGAGCTGCCCACGATGATGAACACCGCGACGGGAATGTACCAGTGACCGATGGATAGTTCTTCTTTGATGCCAGGCCAGTACATTTCGGGCACATCCAGCATGTAGCGCAGCACAAACGCGATGCCTACCGCCAGAATCACCTGCAAAATGAATTTGGTGCGCGCACGCATGCCCAACCCGCGCCGCGGACCGCGAATACCTTCCCAATCGTCCACTGCGCCGATCACGCTGTACGCGAGCAGGGTGATCAGCGGGATGAGAATGGAACGTCCCAGAACGTCATATCCCAACAGGGTGGCGGCGTTGAGCAGCAACGTCACCAGCGTTACCGGCAAAATAATCATTACCCCGCCCATCGTGGGGGTGCCCATCTTCTGGATGTGGCTGTCTGGACCTTCCACGCGCACCAGCTTACCCACTTTGAAGTGGCGCAGGATGCGCAGAAGCGGTCCCCCCCAGATGACAGCGAGCATGAAACTCAACCCGCTGAGCGTCAGGGCAATCGAAGTATCAGTCATCATTAACCTCCAAAGCCGCCACGATCTTTTCCATATGCAGACCGTGAGAGCCTTTCACCAGGACGACATCGCCCTCGCGCAAATTTCCGCGCAGATGGTCGATGGCTTCCTGAACTGTAGCGACCCACGAGACGGCGCTGGCGGGCATTCCGGCGTTCAACGCCGCGTCGGCGATCATCTTTCCCAACTCGCCGACTGCCAGCAGACGCTGCGCCACTTCAGCGGCGCGGATGCCGACCTTTTCATGCCCCTGCTTCTCGTAGGGTCCAAGTTCATACATATCCCCGAGGACGGCATATTTTCGCCCGTCCAATTCACTCAACAGATTCAAGGCTGCCAGGGTGGATTCAGGACTGGCGTTGTAGGTGTCGTCCAGCAGCAGGGCGCCTTCCTGCGTGTGCACCGCCACCAGCCGAAGCTGGGTTTGTCCCATCTGCAAGCCGTGAACGATGTCAGACCAGGTCAACCCTTCCACCAACCCCACCGCCGCAGCGCGCAGCGCGGTGTGAACCGAATGCTGACCGATGAGGGGCGCGCGCATGTGGATGATTTCGTTGCGGAAATGAAGGCGGAAACGAATGCCTTCCAACCCCAGACCTTCCACGTTGTCTGCCCAGAGGTCGGCGTGAGAGTCCATGCCGTAGAAGAAAACGCCAGATTTCGCGACGCCCGCCATATTGCGCACCCACGGATCGTCGTAGTTGAGGATGGCGACACCATCGGCGGGCAGCGCCTGCACCAGTTCGGATTTTCCGCGGGCGATGGCTTCCTGCGAACCGGCGCGTTCCGCATGGACGGTGCCGACATTGGTCACCACACCCACCTGGGGCAGCGCCAGATCGCACAGGAAGGCGATTTCGCCGGAGACATAGAAACCCATTTCCAGAACGGCGCGTTCATAGCCGGGACTGAGGCGCAGCAGGGTGAGCGGCAGACCAATTTCATTGTTCAGGTTGCCCGGATTCCGCAGGGTGCGGTAGCGGGTGCACAGAACCTGGCTGACCAGTTCCTTGGTGGTCGATTTGCCCACCGAACCGGTGATGCCGATGACGCGCACGTCCACTTTGCGGCGCCAGAAGCGGGCAATCTGCTGCATGGCTTTCAGACTGTCATCCACCCGCAGGCAGAAGGGAGCGGCGGGAACGGTCAAATCGGCAGGCAGACCGGCGCGCACATCCATCTGCGCGAAGCGGTCGGAAACATCCTGTTGAACCAGCGCCAACTGAGCACCGCGCTGGAAGGCATTGCCGAGATAATTGTGCCCATCCACGCGTTCGCCCGGCAGTGCTACAAAGAGCGCTCCGGGGATTACCTGACGTGAATCGACTGCCGCCTCTGAGATCACCAGGGGGGCAATCTCGGGGCGGGATCCGGTCAACGCTTCCAGTACATCAGCCAGTGTCAGCACAAAGAACTCCTTACGGGTTTACAGCCAGCTGCTTGCGCACATCATCCGGCGGAATGTTCATCAATACCACCAGTTTTTTCACCACGTCGCTGAAAACGGGAGCCGCCACTACGGAGCCCCACTGCGACGAGGTGGGTTTTTCCAGCCAGATGTAAACCAGGAACTTCGGGTCATCCGCCGGACCCCAACCCACGAACGAGGCGTTGGTGAGGCTGGTGGAATAGCCGGTGGGACCCGGAATTTCGGCGGTGCCGGTCTTGCCAGCCATAGTGTAGCCGGGGACCAAGGCATCGGACGATTCTTTTTCCAGCGAGGTCACCAACATGGACGTCAGCGTGTGAGCGGTATCCGCAGAGATCGGCGTGCCCATGACCTGTGGGGTGGTATTATACTGCCGTCCGTTATCCACCATGGCTTTCAACACATGGGGCGCCATCATCTTGCCGTCATTTGCCACCGCAGAAATGGCGGTCGCTATTTGAATGGGGGTGACGGCAATCCCCTGTCCGAATGAGTTGGTGCCCAGATCGACGTCGTACCACTGATTGTCTCCGGGCAGGCGCAGGGGGTAGTTGACTTCGCCCGCCAGATCAATGCCGGTGGTGTGCCCGATGCCGAAGGCACGAATGTAATTGTAAAAATTATCGGTGCCCAACTGGGTTGCCACCCACGCAAGGCAGACGTTCAGCGAATGCTGCATACAGCCGACCATGTCTTGAGGACCCCATGCGCCGCCATCCCAGTTGTGGATGTAGAACCCGCCAATCAGGAAGGAACCGGTGTCGTTGAAGGGGGTATCGGGTTTGACAGCGCCCTTGTCGAGGGCGGACGCCATGGTGAGAACCTTGAAAACGGAGCCAGGTTCATAGGTGGTGCCCACCGCGCGGTTGAAGGGGGTGGAGTCGGGGTAGACCTCGTTGTATTTCCAGTATTCGTTTGGATCCATCCGCGGGGTGGCTGCCATGGAGAGCACTTCCCCGGTTTCGGGATCGAGAATAATGATGGTTCCGCCGACTGCGCCGGTGGATTTCAAAGCCTTGTCCAGTTCGTCTTCGACCATGGATTGGATTTCACGGTCGATGGTCAAAATCAGACTGGCGCCTGGAGGAATGGTGGGCACTTCTTTGGCAAGCTGCGGATCGTTGCTCACCCAGATTTTTTGCGGGGTGCCCGAGAGCAAGTCATTGTATTTTTCTTCCACGCCGAAGTAACCTTTGCCGGTTTCGGTATCCTGGAAGGAGTAGAACCCCAGAACATTGGCGGCTAAGGTGTGCTCAGGATAGCTGCGGCGCAGGTGGGGTGTGAAAGAGAGCGCTTTGAGGCTGGGTTTGGTGCCGCCGCGACGCAGCGTGGGGGCGTTGGCATATTCATCCACCAGCTTTTCCAACTGATTGACCTGGTCGGAAGAGGCGAGGTCGTAAATTTTATAGTAGACGGACGTACCTTCCTGGAAGGGTGTGCTGGCTTTGGCGAGGACATCGGCGTAATCCAGACCGAGCACCTGGTTAATCACGGTGGCAATTGCCTGAGGATCGTCGTTCTCCGCGTTTACATCCATCAGGTTGATGCCAACCTCATAAACTTTTTCATTTCCTGCCAGCAGATGTTCGTCGCGGTCGTAAATGCTGCCGCGTTCTGGATAGACGGTTTCGTAGCCGCCCCGATAACTCTCTCCCTGAGCGCGGAACACGTCGGCATCTTCGCTGGTTTCGATGCGAATCATGGCTGCGATGATGGCAATGCCGACCACGGCAAATGCGATACCCAGGAAATCATAGCGAGGTTTGCCGTTCTGGTTCATGGCTGCACCTGATCTTTCGAAGAGGCGCTCAGGAAGCCTTTAAAAAGCAAATCCCAGAGCGACTGGGTATAATTTGGCTGGACCAACGGCGCAGAAAGCAGGTCTGCGCCGGGCGGCGGTGCAAGCAACGCCGGGCTTCGACCGGTATATCCGGGAATCACAGCATACACCGTGTGTTCTGAATCGGCTTCGACAAAGCCCATTTCTTTGGCGCGCGCTTCCATGTTGGTGGAAGAGGTGAGCACTGCCAACTGCGTGCGCATGTCGGCGATGTCGCGTTCCAATTGTTCAGCCTGGCTTTCAAGTCGCTGCACTTCCCGTCCAGTGGTGGCGGCGCGAGCGGTAATGTTGAGATACACCGCCGACACCATGGCAACCAGCACCAGACCCAGAAGGAAAACTCCCATCCACTGAGTTTGAATGCGCCAGGGCGCCTGCCGGTATGCTTGCATGAACGTTTTTTTCATTGTGTTAACCATTTATTTTTTGAGTGGTTTCGGAAAAGGATCTCTCTGCAATTTCCATGCAAGTACGATGCCATTACCGTTTCTCTGCCACTCGCAAACGGGCGCTGCGCGCCCGAGGGTTACTTTGTTGTTCCGCTTCACCCGATTCGATGGGATGGCGGGTTACTTCAATCAGGCTGGCAATGTGACCACAGGTGCAAACCGGCTGTTCCGGCGGGCAAATGCAATCACGGCTTTCACGGCGCATGAACTGCTTGACAATGCGGTCTTCCAGCGAATGGAAGGAGATGACCGCCAGTCTTCCACCGGGAGCGAGTGCCGCGACCGCCTGCGGAAGGGTTTCCTCCAGCGCTTTGAGCTCTTCATTCACGGCGATGCGCAGCGCCTGGAAAGTGCGCGTGGCGGGATGAATTTTTCCGCTTTTGCCTCCGGCGGCGCGCGCCACCACTTCTGCAAGCTGACTGGTGGTGTACAGAGGTCGCGCCTGAAGGATCGCCCGGGCAATTTTCCGCGACATGCGATCTTCGCCGTACCGCCAGATCAGGTCCGCCAGTTCCGTTTCGTCGAGCGTGTTGACCAGATCGGCGGCGGTGGTGGGGTTGGTGGGGCTGAAGCGCATATCCAGGGGACCATCCGCCCGGAATGAGAAACCGCGCTGTGGGGTATCCAACTGCATGGAGGACACACCCAAATCCAACACCACCCCCTGAACCTGTGTCCAACCCAGAAGAGCCATCTGCTCGGCAATGCGGGTATAAGAAGCCTGCACGAGCACCGCCCGTTCGCCATAAACAGCCAGACGCCGGAAGGCAAGTTCCAGCGCCTGGGGATCGACGTCCAAACCGAGCAAGCGTCCCCCCGGCGCGCTTGCTTCCAGGATGCCGCTGGCGTGTCCCCCGGCGCCCACTGTGCCGTCAACGTAACGTCCAGGGCTTTCCGGGCGTAATGCGTGTATAATTTCCTGGTAAAGAACAGGAAGGTGCGGAAGCGATTCTTCCGGAGCCTGAAGGTTCATGGTTATACCGTCGTCAGCTGCAATCCGCTGAAGCGTTGAGCGTTGGCGTCCGTATCCTGCATGCGGATCTGCTGCTTTGCCCAACCATCCGGCGACCAGATTTCGAAATATTCTCCTGCGCCGACGATGCGCACGTTGGTATCCAACATGGCAGCCTGGCGAAGGAAAGATGGGATCAGGATACGTCCGGCGCGGTCAACCTCCACCTGCTCGGCGTTGGAAAAGATGAGGCGGTTGAGCAGGCGGGCGTTGGGGTCGGTCAGGTTCATGGCTGTAGCCTGGGCAGCCATGCGGGAGAAAACGTCTGTGGTGAGCACCATGATGTTCTGGTCGAGCCCCTGGGTGAGCGTAGCGCCACCAGCCAGCAGGTCACGATAGCGTGACGGGATGGTCAGGCGTCCTTTCTCATCGATGGTGTGCTCGTACTGCCCAAGGAACATTTGTTCTAATCCTCCCAGATATGCGGAACGCCGGAAAGGTTCCGGCGCTCCACTTTCTCCCACTTTTTACCACTTGTACCCACATTGTATCCGAATTAGAATCAAATTGCAATAGGTAATGACAGAGGGATTACCTTACAACCATTTAACAACTCTGAATCTATTCAAAACGAACGATTCTTCCATCTTATTGCTGCGGTCAAAGGAATCATTCTAAACCGCGGCGCGCCGGCGTGAAATCCCTCATTTGGGTGACTTGCCCTGTTTTGGGGCTGAACACAGGTTACAACTTCAATCAACTTCATTGATACCAGGAGAGAATTCATGAAACCGCAATTGCTGGCTCTATTGACCGCCATCGCCTGGGGCGTGGGCGGGTACTTCGAGAAGAAGGGGCTGCATCTCGGAAATTTAAGCCCGCAGATGGGGATCACCCTGCGCACGGCGGTCGCGCTGGTGGTTCTGGGCATCGTCAGTTATCCGCAGTGGAAAACGGTGGGACAGGCGGGCAGCAAGGCGCTGCTGTATATGATCATTGGCGGCGGGATCGTGGCGGGGTCGGTGGGAATGCTGTGTTATTACTCAGCCATCAAGGGCGCTCCGCTCAACCGGGTCATGCCGATTGCGTTCACTTCTCCGCTGTTTGGGGTGTTGCTGGGGCTGGTCTTTGGCGGCGAACCGCTGACTTTGAAAACAGGCGCCGGTTTGCTGCTCACCCTGGGCGGGATCATTCTCCTGACGATATAACGCTGGCTCGTTATTAAAGGAAAGAGCAGGAACGCACTGCCGGGAAAAAGAAACCCCAATAAAAAACGGGCGGATCAATGTGTCCGCCCGTTTTTTATCTTTTCAAACACGCCTATCTTCTTTATTTTTGGCAATTGGGTCAGATGAAACTGCTGGTGCCGCCGGTTTTGATCTTTTCGATGGTTGCGCCGCACACCGGGCAGGGTTTTCCTTCCTGGTATCCGACCAACAAATGGCTGAACAGGTAGCCGCCCTTCTGTCCGTACAGGTCGACTTCATATTCAGCGCAGTTCAGATCGAGACTGAAATTCAACCGGTCCTGCACCGCTTCCCAGAGCGCCTGCATTTCGGCGGGAGTGAGCGTGTTGGTGCGCCGCAGGGGATGGATGCGGGCGCAGAAGAGGATATCGTGGATGTAAAAATTGCCAATGCCCGCCACGCGGGATTGGTCGAGCAGCAGCGTTTTAATGGCGCTGCGCTGCCCGTCGAACCGGGCGGCAAATGCTTCAGTGTCCAGATCCAACGCATTGGGACCCAGACGGGCGCTCATGGCATGAGATTCCAGGGCGTCTGTGGGCACGTAGTGCAAGTATCCGAACCACCAGAAGTTCAGGCTCAGGCAGCTTCCGTCACTGAAATCGAGGATCATGCGGCGTTTGGCGGGCAGATGGTCACGGTCGGTGAGCAAAATTTCTCCTCCCATGCCCAGATTGAGCAGCAGCCACCCCCCGGTGGTTTCCACCAGAATCCATTTGCCGCGGTTGCGCGCGGACAGAACTTCAGCACCGGTGAGCGCCTGCGTGAAAACATCCGGTTCCACGTTGAGACATTTGGGCTGACCGATCTCGAAACCCGAGAAGATTTTTCCGGGGAGAGCGGCGTTCATCTGCCGCGACAACTGCGTGATTTCAGGTAGTTCGGGCAATTTGATTTTCCTTACACCTTGAGGGAACGCTTGCGCGGATTGAGCAGATCGTTCAATCCGTCTCCCAGCAAACTCCAGCCAACACCGAAGAGGATGATCATCAGGCTGACCGGCACGAATACCCACCAGTATTCGAAGGGATTGCCCTTGACGCCCATGATGTAATCACGCCCGGCGTCCAACAGGGTTCCCCACAATGAAATGTGCGATCCACCAAAATTGATAAAGGTCAGCGCAGCCTGCGTCAGCACCACGCCGCCAATATCACGCGACAACAACACAATGCTGGGGGAGACGACGTTGGGCAGAATGTGGCGGAGGAGGATGGTTATCCGCGAAGAACCGACCGCGGTACTGGCTTCGATAAATTCGCTGGAACGCAGACGCAAGGCGAGCGCATCAGTGATGCGCGCATACGGCATCCAGGAAAAGACGATGAACGTAAATTCGGTGGAGAGCAGCGCATTGAGGTACCACGGCAGGGCGGGGGCGACGAACATCGGGTCGTAATAACTCTCTGGAGGAATGTTCGCGAGCAGCATATTCATTGCCTGAGATCTCATGGAATATGTTATCAAGATGGCGGCAATCAAGGGAAAGGTAAGGAATCCATCTGTGATGCGCATGATCAGGCGGTGCACCCAGCCGCCGTATGTGCCGCCCAACAAACCCAGGGCAATTCCCAACAGAGCGGAACACCCGGCGACAACGACGCCGAAATTCAGCGCGTCGCGGGTGCCCCAGATGAGGGTGTAAAAGACATCCCAGCGGTTACCGGTGGTGCCCAACACCGCCAGTTCTCCGGGAGGGGTTGGCAGTTTCACCCGTGTGGTGCCGACCGTACGATAATCTGATGTGGTTCCCGTAGCTTCCCCAGCAGCATGGACGCGGGGCGCCAGGATGGGGGCTGCGAATGAAACCAGGATAAAAAAGATCACGATGATTGCGCCGGTGACGAACTCCCACCGTCTGGCGAAGATCTGGAACATGTTCATGCCAGACCTCCCGCCTCGCGGATACGCGGATCGATGATCGCCTGCAGAATGTCCAGGATCAGCATGAGGCAAAGAACAACCACCACCGAAAAAACTGCGAAGCCAAGCGCGCCCACCACATCAGGAACGCCCGTAATGGTGACAAGACCAGGAATACCGGGGACATAACCGATGGATGAGGTGAACATTGACGAGATGCCGTTGTAGAGGAAGATTTTTTCGATGACGAACAAGCCTGTGACGAGCGAAGCGATGGAAAGCGCACTGGAATTGAGAGCAGGGACAAGCACATTACGCAAGACGTGCCGCCACCGGATTCTTTTTTCGGATATGCCGTGTGAACGGGCTGCCAGTACGTAATCCCGGTCCATTTCAGCAATCGTTACCGCGCGTGTGATGCGTCCAAGGGTTGCCCAGTGCACCAGACTGAGGGTGAACACCGGCAGCACCAGATGACGCAGCGCGTCCAACGATACATCCGGGCGTCCATTCAGCAGCCCATCGATGGTGAGCAAACCGGTGTACTGGGTAAAATCGGCTGAGGCGACCAGCGCACTCAACTGCGTACTCAATCTGCCGGTGGGGAACCAGTAGAGCCCCACCCAGAATATCGAAAGCAGGAAAAGCGCCAGTATGAACGGCGGGATCGATGCGCCGATAAAAGCCGCCATGCGAAAACGCACATCGGCAGCCGACCCGGCTTTACTGCCCGCTTTGACACCGCTGATGATGCCAAAGGGAATAAAAACCAGCAGCGAGTAGAGGATCAATTCTGCTGTGTTGGGGGCGCGCTCCAGAAGAGCGGGCAGCACATCCATTTTTGCGCTGGGACTGTAGCCCCATTCGCCCTGCGGCAGGCGGATGAGCCAATTGAAATACTGCACCGGGAAAGGCTTGTTTAAACCATACCGTTCGATGATGTTATCTTTCAGTTTTTGGAGACGTTCTGGGGGAATCTCACGACTCCCGCCGATTTTGGGCATATACAGGTCTGCCCTGGTTTCGACGGGAGTAAACATCGCCAGTCCGTACAAGACAAGTGTAACCAGTAAGAACGTCAGTATGAACGAAAAGAACCGACGGATCAAGAAGGTGATAATGTTCGGCAAGACGACTTCCCTTCACAGCGATTATTATGGGTAGATACCCAATTCGACATAATACCATGTACCGTCTTTTAATGCATAGAACCAAACCATATTTGAATTGGCGTTTACGTTGAACATGGCAGGCTCACAACACTGGTCATGTATCACGTCATTATAAGGCTCAAAGGTGGCTTTGGCGGAGAGGGGAGTCACTTTTACACCGTCGTAAGACATGAAGATTTGATCTCCCTGCCGGTAGAAATAAAAGGGCTTGCCGTTCAACAGCGAGAAGCCGAAGACTTCGCTGGCGCCGAGTTGTGTATTGACCATCACGCCGTCGCGGATCAATAAACCGGATACTTCAAGGTACCAATGCCCCTGATAACTGGCAAAAGCGTGAATGGGCATGGCGACTGTCGGCTGCGGCACCAGTAAACGGTAAACCAATGAATCACCCTGCTGCACCAGGATTTCGTTGCTGTCCTGGAGGAAACGAAGGGTTAATAACTCTTCGCCCATGAATGCCGGTTGGTCGTAATCCGTAAAGATGGTAGCGTCTTTCAATGGGAGCGCGCCGTCGTTGGTGACCAGGAAGCGTGTGCCATCTGAGGTGGTGGCGAAAAAGGCAAAGCGCTGCCCGGAATCGGAAAGAGAGATGGGTGTGAAATCGCTGACCTGATCCAGCAAAACACCGCCGGCATGCAAAATTTGATAGAACGAATTGGGGGTGATCTGAACATCGAAAGGAGTCAAACGCTGGTTGGCTTCTTCCATCTGCATGGTTGTGCCGTATCCGCGCCATTTGTCACGACGGGCGAAGACGGTTGGCGGGATGCGCTGTTGAAAATCCAGATGGGATGGTGTATCCACCGACGCGGAAACGATGGGATATTCCTCGAGCGCCAGGTCAACGACCGTATAAGTGACCGGGTCAATATCTTCTGTGGCGGGCGACTGCGGTGTTTGCACGGGCGCGGGTGTTGCCGCAGCGGATGCGGAGACCAGAAGGTCGAGGGAAGATGTGATCTCTTGAAAATG
>JBDKTF010000042.1:0-2614 GCA_039680295.1 Anaerolineaceae bacterium | reverse complement strand
GGACATCGACCCCATCATTTACCCAGTTTGCCAGAACATTTGGCAGAATGCCGTGCGATTCAAATTCTCGAATCGGAATATGATATTGAACCTGTGCGCCCAAAGCACGCAAGGTCTGCGCCAGAAGGGTAGTGGATGTTTGCCCATCTACATCAAAATCCCCCCAGACCAAAATTCGTTTCTGGCTTTGAATGGCTGACGAAAGCAGTCTGACCGCATCTTCCATTCCCGGGAAGTCTGTGGGAGATATCTGGGGAAAATAACGAGTATCCAGAAAAGGTTTTGCCTGTTCTACCGTGGAAATACCCCTGCGCACCAGAACGCGAGCAAGAAAATCCGATCCGACGTATGCCAACAGATCTGCTGACGGCGAATCGGTGTTTGCCGGTTCCACCCATTTTGCCATCATCAAAATGCCACCTCGTCGATCTGGCTTATCTCCATGATCGGTTGGATAGTTCCAAGCACGTCATCATCCAACTCACCTGTATCAACGCCAGCCTTGATCCCTCGATCGCAAAGAGACCGGTATTGGCAAAACTGGCAGGTACGGGTTTCGGATGTCAATTCAAAATCATCCTCTCCCCGCTGACAGATATTATCAATTATCTCCCGCAGATAATGCTCGTCATCCTTAAAGACAGAGGAAGAATAATTCAGATGCTCCGGAGAAGATGGATCGCTGGCAAACCAGTAGGTCATGGAAACTTGATCGGGTTGAATGGCATTCCCATCCAACCATTCCTGGGCAGCGGTCACCGCCATCCAACGATACAAACGCGTCTGGGGATGCGCCAACAGGTTTTCTCGAGGTGTTCGACGTTTCGATGTTTTCCAATCATAAATAGAGATATGTCCACCTGGTTCAACCACCACCAGATCAAATTTTGCCACCAGACGGAATCCTGCAAATGGGGATGTTAGAATCACTTCCGGATATCTAACGCCCGCCGGTATCGCCGCAGCAAAAAGTTCAAAAGATTGCCACCAACTCCAAAGGTTGGGATCTGCTATCTGCTGCTGCAATTTTTCGGCTGGAATACCCGTCCAATATTGCTGAGCCAGGTGATGGAATGCCTGACCACGACGCATT
Source organism: Anaerolineaceae bacterium (assembly GCA_039680295.1). GTDB lineage: Bacteria > Chloroflexota > Anaerolineae > Anaerolineales > Anaerolineaceae > JBDKTF01. Next base: position 1,521 of record JBDKTF010000042.1, on the reverse strand, counting down.
TGTTCTTCCATTTCGATCACTGGTTCTGTAGCGACAGCGGGCCACGCCAAATGGTGCAAATAACGTAGTTGAAATCGCCGTGGACAATCCAAGAAATCATGAATATTACCCTGACTGAACATAAAATCAACGGGAATTGTCATGTTGAAGCTCCTCCCAGATGCCTTTCAACGCAACAAAGGCAGCAGATGGTTGCAAATCACCATTTCGTCCCGAGTTCCATGTGACGATCAGATCTTTCTTTGCGCGGGTAATTCCAACATACAGCAGCCGAAGCCGTTCGGATGCATACGCCAATCTCGCCTGTTCTGTAGCCAACCCTTCGGGCGCCAGATCGTTTTGCGTGGGGTTAGTTGCCAGTGCATTCAACTGCTCGACCAGCTCAGCTTCCAGATTCAGGCGATCGCGCAGATACCAACGCTCGGAGACAAACTGATCCCCCGGCAAGGCTGAAGGAAAGTCATAGTTATTGACTGACGTCAGGTAGACGCGATCCCATTCCAATCCTTTGGCTTTATGCATGGTGGCAATGACAACTTTTCCACGGTGCTGGTCGGGGTCAAAGCCAGTATCGTCATCGCTCATTCCCAGGAATTTACGCTCGTTTTTGGCAATCACCGTCAACTCTTCGGCTAATTGAGGAAGACGCCAATCAGGATGATCACGCGATACCTGATCCAATAAAAGCGCCAGCTTATATGCCACTGCCAGATCAGCCGGCTGGGTAAAGATTTCCTCTGCCAGCGTCAGGATAAGTTGATCAATGGGTAAAAGCGTCGCACCCTGCCAGCGCTGAATCACAATTCGAAACTCGATCAGTTCTTCGATCCATTCCAAAGGAAGGGTATCACGAAGGGTCTCCAACCAATCCATCTCTGGACGGGGAAACAAATAATCTTCGATTTGTGGACAATGCTGAATGGTTTGCGCAATTTTCTTAATCGTATCCTGCTTTGCTTCATCAGACCGATCATCCCGCCGCCAGACCTGATATACCATCGCCAATAACGAGGGTTTGAGGGGATTTGCAAGAAAACGGACGATATGCGCCAGTGCCCCGGCGGCTTCACGGGTAGACTGGGTGCTACGCAGAATCTCCACATAAGGAATGGATCGTTTCTTCAACTCATCCACCAGATCCGCACCGCGATCATTACGCGGTACAAGCACTGCCACTGTTGAATCGGGATGTTCCGGCAGCCATCGTTTCAGTGAATCGGCAATGACGGTCAATTCTTCAGCGGGAGAGAATTTGCGATCGTACCAGTAAATATTCTCCGGCTGATCTGGCGGATTGGGCTGTGGATCTTTTTCACCGGTTGGCATAATATGCGGTAGGGCAAGAGAATCTCGCAAGGCAGGATTAGGATGATTGGACCGCGTCCAATCGATCAGGGCGTTAGCCAGTGTGATGATACTTTTTGTAGAACGACCCGAAACGGGTAGATCGACTGATCTGACCCCGTGTTCTGCCAGAAAATTGCGCAAATACATGGGACTGGCAGTTGTAAAGGTTTCATA
>JBDKTF010000110.1:0-2522 GCA_039680295.1 Anaerolineaceae bacterium | reverse complement strand
TTCTGGCGTCATTCCCGATGCATATGCCGCGCCGACAATAGCGCCTGCTGAAGTACCGGTGATCAGGTCGGGATGAATGCCTTCTCTTTCCAAAACCTGCAAAACGCCAATGTGAGCGGCGCCACGCGTTGCACCACCGCTTAATGCCAATCCGATGCGCATCGGACGGTTTTGAAATAATTTTTCCTTTTGAACATTGAGCCATTCAAATAATGCCATTTTCTTTATCCACCTTCTGTGTTCCATCCAAATTGTCTTCACCCAAGGCGATTGGGTTGGCTGAATCGCGTATCCATTCACTCCATGAACCTGCGTAAAGACGTGCACCAGGTAAGCCGGCTATTTCCATTGCCAGCAAATGGTGAATGGAAGTAATCCCCGAACCGCAATAAACAACGGTGTGAAGCGGGGAATACCCTTTCAAAAGCGTTTCAAACTGCTGTCGTAATACATCAGGAGGGAGAAATTTACCATTTGTACCCAGGTTTAGCCCATGGAATCGATTTACCGCTCCGGGGATATGTCCGGCGACGGGGTCAATCGGTTCAGCCTCGCCTCGATAGCGTTCTGCGCTGCGTGCGTCAATCACCAGGTAGTCTGGATCATGGTAAATTTGTTTCATCATATCAGTCGTGACGAACTCTTGCGGATTGGGAGACCCGGTGAAGTTTGATCGCGGAATGATTTCTGTTCCTGATTGGGTGGGTAAGCCAGCGCGCAACCATTCTCCTATGCCGCCATCCAGAAGTGCGACTGCGAAGTGTCCGTAGTGACGCAGCAGCCACCACAGGCGAACTGCCATGGCGCCGCCTTGACCATCGTATACGACAACTTGTTTGGACCGGTCAATTCCCAGACGGGATGCGGTCTGGATCCATTCCGGAATTTCCGGCAGTGGATGTCGTCCAGTCTGAGGAGTGCGCAATCCGGCTAGATCTTCATCCAGGTGTGCATAGGTGGAACCAGGAATATGGAATTCCTCGTGTTCTTCCCTGCCCCAGGATGGGTCCATGAGATCAAAACGACAATCGATGATCCTGTAGGATGGATCCATCAGGTGTTCGGATAATTGTTGAACCGTGATCAACTGGGTAAAAGTCATTATGGTTTCTCCGATTTGATCATAACAGGTTTCAATTTGCGAAGACTGACCCATGCCACTGCCAGTAAGACTAAACCGGACGCATCAAATCCGATAAATCGTTGTACGGAAACCGATATGGCTGGATTCGCTGACGGAATTTGCAGGTAGAGGATACTTTCGACCATCAACCCGATGGCTTGCATGATGATTGCTTCAATCAGCGAAACCCGGTGAACCAGGGGATGCCAGATCGCAAAAAGATAAGGCACATTCCACATAACGAAAAGCAAGCCCATCCCCTGGATTGACAATCGTCCTGGAAAGCCAGTCAAATCAAATCCGGTCAGGTACCTGTCTGGCGATAATAGAAATGCCAGCGCACATTGCAGATTCAGGATGGCAACGATGCCGATCAGTAAGCGGGCGATCCAAATCCGAAATCGTTGAATATCCATGTCATTTATTTTATCTCATAACCCGATCCAGTATCAATGAGTTATGCATTAACCTGCGGATGGTAACGATATTTGTTTATGAATTTCAACTTTCCATGAAATTGGGTGGATTAATTCGGAGAAAATTTATTATAATAGTACTATGAATTGCGAAACCAGAACATGAAAAGAGGTAACTATGATACTCACCACTGGTATGAAGGCTCCAGATTTCACACTCCCCAGCCACCTGGGGAAGAATGTACAGTTGAGCGACTTGCATGGGTATAATGTCGTGCTGGCTTTCTTTCCACTGGCATGGACACCAATATGATCAGGGCAGATCCCTTCATACGAGGCTGACAAAGCCAAGTTTGAGGGATTAAATACCCAGGTTCTGGGTATCAGCGTTGATCATATTCCATGTTTAAAAGCCTGGTCAGAAAGTCTGGGCGGAATCACCTATCCGCTTTTGAGCGACTTCTGGCCGCACGGTGATGTCGCGAAGTTATACGGTGTATTGCGATCTGAAGGGCACAGTGAACGTGCGATCTTCCTGATTGACGCCAAAGGATTTATCCGGTACATCGATATCCATGATATCGATTCGCAACCGGTAAATGCGGTACTGTTTGAGGAGATCGCAAAACTTGAACCTGAATTGGCGCGAAAACTCAAGGATGAAACACCCCCACCCGACCCCTTGCCGCACGGTGGAATCGTCATGTACTGCACGCCATGGTGTCCTGACTGCAAACGGGCACGAGTATGGTTGAAAGAGCATCAACTTCCTTATCGAGAAATCAATATCCATTCCAACACATTGGGGGCTGAAACAGTCAGGCGATGGACAGGTGGTAACCTGACGACCCCCACGTTTGATATCGATGGAGAAATTATCATTGATTTCGACGAGCCGCGGCTTAATCAAATTCTGGGAATAAGTTCATGATTGCGCCGTCTGTGAAGATGAAAATCTAACCGTCTCATCACAATGGGATGAT
>JBDKTF010000113.1:0-5621 GCA_039680295.1 Anaerolineaceae bacterium | reverse complement strand
ACGCGCACCTTCTGGTGCATCATTTCACCATCCGCGCCGGGTTTCTCAATAAAACCCGGTTCCACGGCAAACTGGGTCACCGTCGGTCCAATGCGAAATCCCACCACGCGCGCAGGCACGCCAAACTCTGACAGTGTCTTTTCAATCAAACCGGCTGTCAGGTTGATGTGGCGCTCGTCGGGGCGGGCGGTTTGTTCGCCAATGAGCAAATTGAGCGGGGGCAGGCGCGGATCGCGCGACTTGGGAGCAAGCGGCTGCTCTTCTTCGCGTGGTTCCACTTTGAATGATTTTCGAAATTCTTCGGGGAGGGGTGCCGGTTTTTTCGCCGGTTTCCGCTCAGACCTGTTCGCCGGTTGGTTTTCTATTTCTTCCTCATGCGGCGGCTCTGGCGGCAGCGGCTCAGGGATGGCATTTTCGCCTAAAATATGGTCTGCCCAGCGGTTCACCCGTCCGGGTAGATTCAACCCCAATGCAATGAAAATCAGAAAGATGACACCGAATATAACCGCACGCACCGCAATTGGAAGTTGATTGGCAAGGATCGCGGAAATTCCCCAACCGATTCGCCCGCCGTCCAGACCCAGATCCGCGCGTGTCAGTGAATCTCCCCCCAGCGTCGATAACAGCGCGAGCAGAGAGAAGAAAGCGCATTCCCACGCCAGAATGCGTCCCAACGAAAACGTGCGCTCATTCGCAGCACGAGAGCTGCGCCGCAGCACTCGCGCGCCACTCCACAGGAAAAGCAATACGAGTAAATAAGCCCCCCAGCCCATCCAGCGCAGCCAGAAGCCGCCCCAGGCTTTCATCCACGACCCGCCTGTCAAACCCGTGAGAACCAGAACCGTCAGCAGCGCCAATGTGATCAGCAGCACACCCACTGCGTCCCAGCCAAACCGGCGAAACCGGGTGAACATATCGGATAGACGATCCATCCATTGGATTTCGGGTTCTGCGGTTTTTACCGGAGCGGGTTGCTTGTGTTCAGCCATTCCGCCTCAATCTGCCGATACCATGCTCAAACCGAGACGGCGCTTGTCGGCATCCACGTGCAAAATGCGCACACTGACTTCCTCTCCCACCCAGACAGCCCTCGAAACATCGGTCTGTCCGGTTGGCAGGTTCATGGATGAGACATGAATCAACCCTTCCACCCCTTCTTCCAGACGGGCAAATGCGCCAAAGCGGGTGATGCCGGTAATCTGGGCAGACACAACATCGCCGATCATGTAGCGTTCGCCGATGGTGTCCCACGGATTTGGAAGCAGGCGTTTGATGCTCAAGGCGACGCGCGCATTTTCTTCCGAAACCTGCAAAACCAGCGCGGTGACTTCATCTCCCACGTTGAGCAGATCGCTCGGATGTTGTACCCGTCCCCAGGAGAGTTCAGAGACGTGAATCAGCCCTTCCAATCCGCCCAGGTCCACGAACACCCCAAAGTCTGTGATGTTGGTCACTTTGCCCTGAACGGTTTGACCTTCCGTGAGAGAATTGAACAGGTCTTTCCGCCGTCCCTGCCCTGCCAGGGCAGCCCGTTCCGAAAAGACCACGCGTTCCTGTTCTGGTTCGCATTCGATCACTTTCAAATTCAGCGTTTGACCGACATAATCCGCCAGAAAATCACGCCGTTTCTCTTCTTCCATGCCGGAGGGCATTTCCACCAGATGCGAAATCGGCACGAAACCCTGAATGCCGTCTCCACCCACCAGAAGACCGCCGCGGTTGTATCCCTGCACGGTTAATGTGACAATCTCGTCATCCTCGAAAATCTGGTGGATGCGTTCCCACTCCACTTGAGGAACTGCTGTCAGCGAGACCGTTTTCGACTTTTCCCGATATCCACCCGGATGATCCTCCTCATCCGCAAGCACAGCCGCCCACCATCCCTCATCAGGTGGGTTGCTGCTGTCCGACAGTTCGTTAACGTAGTGCTTTACCAGCATAGCCTTTCACCTCCCCAATAAAACGATTGCATGAATAGAGCTCGTCAATGAACCTCATTACCCGACGAGGTTGAAACTGCCCGCTGAGGAGACAATGAATTTTCCTGCGCGTGGGCTTGATCTTCCATTCCCTGCACCACCTGAGCCACGGCTTCGATGGCGATTCTCTGTTTCCGATACAAATCCGCTTCCGACATCGCCAGGCGGGATGCCACCTCGCGCACCTTGCGTCCTTCCATGAATTTCAATTCCAGAATATTGTAGAGCATCCATTCGCCTGTATAACGGCGTTCGCCCTCTGGACGCACCTGCTCGATGGCATCTCTTAATATGGCTCGCAGCGCGTTGGACGGATTGCCTTCATATTCATCCTGCTTTTCTTGAACGATTCGCAGTTGCAGCAGCGGGCTGGTGGTTAATTTGGGTCCGCCCCAGTAATGAGTCAACGCATCCCGCACCCATTGGCTCATCGTATTGCTGTCCGGCGGCTCCGCAGTCATCAACACATCCGAACCTTCATATCGGGCGGCGGCGCGCATTCGCTGGATCAAATCCACCTGCGGGGTCAGGTTTTGCAGCGATTGGAACACTTCCTGCTGCATGCTCCAGTCGCGCAGCGCCTGCGCCGCACGCTGTGCCAAAACGCCAAATGCCCGGTTATCTTCCTCCTCCAGCGGGTAACCCGCCGTGGATTTTACACCCATCAAACCCAACAGCGCCGACCCATCCTCCGTATCATCCATCCGCAGGGGAATGAGCGCGTAACCTTCCCAGCTAAAGATGTCATGTCCGAAACCGTTTTGATCCACCACTTCCGGCAAATCGCGTTTTATGTCCGCTTCAGACAGATCGCGATCCACCCCGGTCATCACCAGATGCTCCACCTTGCCCGCCTTCAAAACCACCACAAAAGCCACGGGCGATTGCAGCCGGTCGCGCGCGGTCGCCAGAATCATTTCCAAAAATTGGATCAGGTCATTGGTGGTCAGCAGACGGTCTTCCAAACGCCGCAGCGCATCCAGATCCTCGCGGTCTTTTCCATTGAACAACCAGCGTTCCCACAGCGGAGCAAAGAGCGTGATCAGATATTCCGCCAACAAAATGGTGACCACCATCGCGATGGGCACCGTCGCCGGATATGGATCACCCATAACCACCCCGATCCGGCGCATAATGGTCACCAGTCCCAGCGTAAAGCAAGCCGTCACCGGACCACGCATCAACCACTTGAACAGACGGCTTTTCACCACGCGATCTGGCCAGGAAACGCCAAAGAACGCCACCGCATACGCCATGACCACCAGCAGGGTTCCCACAAGAAAATTAACGACGACCGAAATCGTCCAGAATCCCAGGGGATGAAGATGGGCAAATCCCGATCCGAACAGCAGATACGGGAATGACCCCACCGCTGGCGCGGTTGCGCCCATCAGCAAATAAAGCATCCGGCGGCGATTGGCAGTGGAGATGGTGCGCTGATAGGCTCGCAAAAAATTGATCAGCGCAACGAGCATGGTTCCAACATAAAAGATGGTAAAGAGCAACGTCGCCCACGTACCCTGGAAATAAGGTACCGGCGGCTGATCCAACACCAGCGTACCCATGAGCGGGGTAAACGGCAGTGCCACCACGGTGACAATGCTCACCAGATAGGTCAGCCGCACAACCCAACGGCGCCGTCCGCGGCTGGGTTTGCCTGTCGTCGCGAGCAAGACATCTGAAAAACGAAAATAAGCTGCGGGAAGGAAGATAATTCCCACCCATTGCACCCGCAGCCAGAAATCGATGATCGTTGGATGCGAGGATGTACTGCCCAGCGCTTCCGCTGTAAATGTAATTGTCACGCAGATCAGGATGAACACAAAGGAACGGATCACCCGGTCTTTTAAATTCAAAGAGATGGCATACAGCAGGATCGAGAATGCCGTAATGGCAATCCCCGCCGTCAATATTTGGCTGATGGTTTTCACCACCGAAATACCAACCCAGCTTGTATCCATTCCACCATCAATTCCGAACCGCTTACCTCAAAAACGATGCGAAGAAAACACCCAGATCTTGATTGGCATAATAATGATCATTATAGCCACAAAATTCAAAAGCAAGTTTTTGCGCCAGGCGAATGGCGGCGTGGTTCTTGGACTGCATCTCCATCACCAGGCTGCGCGCGCCGCGTTGAGCCGCCCATTCCTGCGCTGCCAGCACCAGCGCGGTGGCAATTCCTTTGCGCCGTGCTTTTTCTGACACTGCCAGGTCAGACACCCACACTGATGCCGGAGAGAGCTGTTCCGATAAACTCAGATAACCAACCGGTTCGCCTTCCAGCACCGCCACCAGAACAGCCGACCGCTTCATCCAATCCTGCTGCAGTTGGCGCGCCGGGTGTGGATATTCCACATGCACCTGCCGGGGCAGACGAATTTCCCGAAAATTGACATTGATCTGTCCTTCTTCGGTGTTCAAATCCATCTGCATGACGTAATTCGATTTGTAATTATGTTCGATCGCGACCAGGTAAGGGATATCCTCTGCGGAAGCAGGTCGGATTTCAATTTCGGGCATTCGTAACATCCTCCAATAATGATTTAACCTTATTCAGGCGCAACCACACGTACCTGTATGACACAGGGAGTCATCGCCTGCGCCTGATTGTCTGTCACCACCAGGCGCAATTGATAATCTCCAGGAGTTAACGAACTGGTGTCCCAGTTCCCGATATTTCCTTCAGCATCCAATGTATTTCCTGCGGCAATGGTCGTCCAGCTATCACTTCCAACCGGAGCAAATTCATATTTATAAAAGCCAAAATTTGGAATTTGAATGATCCCTTTAAGCGCCACCACGCCGCTGACCTCCCCACCGTGCTTTGGATCGGTCCATTCCAATACGCCCGTCGTACATCCGGTCCCGGCTGCCGTTGGGGTATATGCAATCGTAGGAACCAATGTTCCGTTCTCAGAGACGGGTTGCGTCTCTGCCGGGAACGGCGTAGCCTCCAGATTCAATGTGGGTGTTGCCAGAGCCTGCGATGCTGATAATCCGGGTGAGACAAATGTCGCCAGAATAAATTCAGCCACCGCCATCAGGAACAATAAAATCAAGACGCTCGATGCGGATGCGATGCGCCGTTGAGAAATATCGCGTTCCAGCCCAAACATCGCGCTGCGCCCTTCTTGCAAAGCAATGAAGAGCTTGCGCAGATAGATGATGGCACTCAAGCCCAATAAGAGATAGACCCATGTCTCATATTTGGCCAGATATTGGAGCAGATCATTCATATCGATGATGTCAGGCTATCTTCAGATATCCCGCCCATTCCCAATTCCATCCTTATACCGGTAGGATCTGACTGTATAAAAACCTGCCGATTTTTCAACCGTTAAAGACTGCGCAATACTCCGCGAACCAACTTTTCCAGTTTGGGAACGATCACCTCTCCGGCGCCAAGCACTTCTTCATGCGTGGTTACCGTATTGCCATCCAGATTGGCTTTATTGCTGATACCCGAAATGCCCAACACACGCGTCCCGCCGTGATGCGCCACAATCACTTCCGGCACGGTGGACATGCCAACGGCATCCGCGCCGATCAACCGTAAAAAGCGTAAATCCGCCGGTGTCTCAAAAGAGGGTCCTGACAGGCAGATATAAACACCTTCATGAAGATTGATTGAATTTTCCC
>JBDKTF010000338.1:0-2467 GCA_039680295.1 Anaerolineaceae bacterium | reverse complement strand
TTGTAGCATCTGTTTCTGTCATGGTACCAGCCCAGAAACGACCGGAACGATCCACAGCACCGTCATTGAATCGCGCATTGGGTTTGCCAGCCTCTGGATCGCCAAGGCTTTGCAGGGAAGATGATTTATGATCCCAAAGTGCAAATCCACGAGCTGTGGCAAGGATCAACCCACCTTTTTGGCGGATACCCAACGCGGTGACGGGGATGTCAAAGGAATAATCCTGATAAGTACCCATGACAGGATCACCATGAAAGATTTTGCGATAGTCGATATCCACCCAGTATAGCTTCTTATTCTCAGCATCCCATACTGGACCTTCGCCCAACCCACAAGGGTTTGAGAAAACAATTTTAAATTCCGGCATATTCATCTTGCTTCACCCTTGAAGAGGCAGAGAAACAGGTTCGCCGGTCTGGGCGGACCGCAAGAACGCCTGGATGGTTTCTACATTGTGACGGGTATCTTCGAGGGTAACCCGTTGGGGTTTCCCATCCAGAATAACATCCGCCATATTTTCAATCTCGCAAATGTAGGGATCTATCTGGCGGGTTTTGATCTTCTTGACTTCTTTTCCCCGCGTTAAAATGATTGGAAGAGATGCTTGGGGATGGAAGGGGGAATCGATCTGCAGAGTGCCCTTGCTGCCGAGGAAAAGCACCGAGGTGTGTTTTTCGGCAGAGAAGCTGGATGCCACCTGGGCCATTGCACCACATGGGAAAACCATCTGCCCGGCGAAAATTGTATCCACTTTGCGCGATTCGGTATTCTGCCACGCCATCACAGATGTAGGTTCTTCACCCAACGCTGCGCGGATATAGCTGATGGGATAGCAACCGATATCCCAGACGCTGCCCCCGCCCATGGCAGGATCCCAGCGGACATCATCGGGACGTTCGAGTTTAAACGAAAATGCCCCCTGATACAGACGAATATCCCCGATGGCACCGCTCTGAATCAATTCCTGGACTAGCAAGGTCTGCGGGTGGTGGCGGTACATGAATGCTTCGGCGACGACAACATGATTTTTTTCAGCAGCCGCATGAACAGAATCGACATCGGCGCCTGTAAGCGCCAACGGTTTTTCACATAAGACATGTTTACCAGCCTGTGCAGCTTTGATGGTCCACCCGGCATGAAGAGCGTTGGGCAGTGGAATGTAGACAACATCAATTTCGGGATCGGCAAGCATCTCCTCATAGCTGCCATAGGATTTGGGGATGTCATGTTCTTGCGCATAGGCAGTTGACTTGTCGGAATTTCGCGAGGCAACACCCCAGAGTTGATTTCGACGCGATTTTTGAAGCGGAGAAATCACCGCTCGATTGATTCGGGCTGTGCCCAGCAACCCCCATTTCAAGGTTTGTTTCATGAATACCTCGTCTTTAGTCCATTATTCTGTATTCCGTAGTGATTTCTGCTGTATCACGGATGGTAGCCGCAACAGAACAGTATTTTTCTTCTGAAATCTGGATCGCCTGTTGAACAGCTTTTCCCGTCAAGTCGGGACCCGCAAGGTGAAAAACGAGATGAATTTTGCGAAATGTCCAGGGAGGCTGCGGATCCTGTTCGCCCGAGGCGGTAATATCCAGATGCGTGAGTGTGAGCCGTTTTTTTGCGAGAATATCCACAACGCTCACAGCAGTACAGGCGGAAAGCGCCACGAGCAGCATGTCTGATGGTTTTACGCCTGTGCCTTCATCGGCTGTCGAGAGAGCGACTGAATGCCCTGTGGAATCAGTCCCAACAAACTGTCTTCCCGCAACCCAACGAACTGTGGTCGTTCCCATGTTACTCATTTATCCCGTCATTATTCAGTCAGTTTAAGATCTTTCCTGAGCTGCGGAAGAACAAGTTCAGCGGCAATTCTCCCTGCGGATTCCATTTCATAGCTGTGCTCAAAGCTCCAGCCAGAGTATTCATGTGTGTCTGGCGCGATACGGCAATTCATCGAGTCTGACGTGGGAAGAGAAAACCTTGATCGGATGGTGTCGGCTGACATCAGCACTTCCACGAAATTAGCTGGTTTATGGAATACCTGGTTCGAAGATGCGATATCCACGCCGATAACGTAATCTGCGCCCATATCATATGCCACAGCAACAGGCAGGTTATCCACAACCCCACCATCGACAAGCAAACGGTCGTCAATTTCTACCGGCGCAAAAAGACCGGGGACAGCCGAACTGGCTCGTACTGCGCGAGATACAGATCCCTGGTTGAGGATGACGCGTTCACCCGTGGTGATATCACACGCGACTACAGATAGGGGAATTGGTAAATCGTTGAAAGTACGCGGTCCGATATTGGAGTCAATAAATTCTTCCATGGGGGAGGTGTTAAATAATCCCAGATGGTTACGAAGGGAGATATTGGCGAGCGTCGACCAACTCAGTTGATGGAACAACAGGCTGATCTCTTCTGGCGTCATACCCGACGCGTATGCCGCGCCAACAATGGCACCTGC
>JBDKTF010000598.1:0-13769 GCA_039680295.1 Anaerolineaceae bacterium | reverse complement strand
TTTAATCCTATACTGTTGTTAACTAACACGTGTTAGTTAAAGGGAGAGACGTGGATGGGCAAACGCGTTACCAGTTTTGATGTCGCCAAAGAAGCAGGGGTTTCGCGAACCACCGTTTCACTTGTCTTGAATAACGTGGCGAATATCAGCATCAACGACGCCACGCGTAAACGCGTGTTTGAAGCCGCCGAAAAGTTAAACTACCATCCCAACGCCACCGGGCGGAAACTGGTATCCGGTAAGTCATCCACCATTGGTCTGGTCTTGCGTCAGAGCACCGACCAGGTCTTTGCGGATGCTTTCCTCATGCGCGTCATGGTTGGAATTGAACAGGCAGTGGCTCTGCATGGATTTCATGTCCTTCTTAAACCGCTTGATCCCTCGCATCCCGATAGTTATTCCCAACTGATCAATGAAAATTATGTCGATGGCATCATCCTTTCTGGTCCGCGCCAGGATGATAAAGATATCCTCCATTATCGGAGCGACGGTTTTCCGGTGATGATGATGGGGCAGCTCGCCGACAGCGGCATCCCATTCGTAGACGTCAACGCTGTGGACGGCGCAGCTTCAGCCACCCGCCATCTGATTGATCTCGGGCACCGCCGCATCGCAATGATTACCAACGCATCCCTGGAATACACTTCGGCTCAGCAACGCCGTCAGGGGTTTATTCAGGCGCTGGAAGAGGCAAACCTTTTCCCGGACGAGCGCTTGATTCAACAGGGCGCATTCACGCCAGCCAGTGGTTATCAAGCAATGACCACCCTTTTGAAAGCCTCCGAGCTGCCTACAGCGGTCTTTATCGCCAGCGATGTGGTTGCGGCGGGCGCAATCCGGGCAATCAAAAAAGCCGGACTGCGCATTCCGCAGGACATTGCCCTGGTTGGTTTCGACGACATCCCCATGGCAGCATATTTTGATCCGCCATTGACAACCATACGGCTGCCAGCTTATGAACTGGGCTGGCATGCTGGGGAAAGGTTGGTTCGTTTGATTTTAGGGGAATCCCTCGATGAGTTGGGGATATTTCTGGATACTGAACTGATTACCCGCGAATCGACCCTGGGAGATCTGACATCCGTTTCATAAATCGGTAAGCATCCAAAATTTGAAGGAGGTGATGTTGCTTAAATCTGTCCGTTTCAGTTTGATCCGCGTTTCATTTTTCCGCAACATATTCTGGAGGAATAGAGATGTCTAAGATTTCGAAGATTGTTGTAGGTCTCGTCACCGTAGCCCTCCTGGCTACCGCCTGCGCCGCTCCCGCGACGCCCACACCCACTGAAGCACCAGCCGCCACTGAAGCACCCGCTGCCACCGAAGCGCCGGTCGCTACCGAAGCTCCCACTGCCGGGCGCCCCGCCATCTGCGGTGAAACCAAGGAAGGCGACACTCTGAACGTCATGTATCAGTGGTCTGGCTCGGAAGAAGAGAAAATCAATGCCATCTTCAAACCGCTGGTCGACCAATGCGGAATCAAGATCGTTGCTGAATCGACACGTGATGCGGCTGTGCTCGACACCAAAGCCAAGAGCACCCCGCCAGATATCCTCTTCTGGCCTTCCACCGCGCCTGTCACCCTTTACGCTGACAAATTGATGGATCTCAAATCCATTGGCGCCAATACCGACAACTACGCTTCCTATTGGCTGGATTTTGGAACTTCAGGCGGCAAACTGTTAGCGATCCCCGTAAAAGCTGACATCAAATCCATCATCTGGTACAGCCCTGCCCGCTTCGAAGCATTGGGCTACACGGTACCCACCACCTTTGAAGAACTCAACACCCTCGTGGAAAAGATGGTTGCCGATGGTAACGTTCCGTGGAGCATGGGCTTTGGCAGTGATGCCGCCACCGGATGGACCGGCTCCGACTTTATCCAGGATCTGCTCCTCACCCAGCAGGGACCGCAGTATGTGATGGACATCATCTCGGGCAAGGTTGCCTACAATGACGCCGGTGTGCTCACCGCTTATGAAACCTATAAGAAATGGGCTGCCGATCCCAAGTACACGGTTGGCGGTTCGGATGGCACGCTGAACACCCCCTTCCTCGATGCAATTTACAAGGTCTTCCAAGAGAAGCCCGAAGCGATGATGGTCAAACAGTCTGGTTTCGCCGGTGGTGAAATCGTCAAACAATTCCCCACCCTGAAATACGGAACCGACTACGACTTCTTCGCCTTCCCTGGCATTAAGGGCATGCAGGGTGGCGCTGACTATATGATGGCATTCAGCGATTCAGCCGCCGCCAAAGCGCTTGTAGCCTACCTTACGAGCGAAGAAGGCGCAGTTGCCTGGGCGAAGGCTAGCTTCGATCTCTCCCCCAACAAACTGGCGACCGGCAACTACACCGATGCGGCATTGGCAAAGAAAGCTGATGCCCTCGCCAAAGCCACTGGCTTCACCCCCGATCTTGGCGATACCATTCCCGCTCCCTTCGGTGAGACTGAATGGAAAGCTCTGATCACGACCGTTCAGGGTGGTGATATCAAGACGGCTCTTGACTCTGTCGCAGCTGCGCAGAAACAAGCTTTGGGTCAGTAAGATATTTCGTTCAACCGTTGGAGCGTACCTTCTGGGTACGCTCCAACTGAGCTAGACCCAGGAGGTAATGACAGATGCCAACAATCATGAAACAAGGCAAATGGACGCCCTGGCTGTATCTCTTCCCTGCGCTCATTATTATGGTGGTGTTTATCGTTTACCCAATGTTTAATACCATCACGCTCAGCTTCATGGACCGCTCGGGCACACGATCAGCAGCGACAACCTGTACCGAAGGTCAATCTTGTTGGGGTGTCTTCGAAAATTATCGTTATGCGCTGACCAATTCTGAAATGACCCTGGCGCTGCGCAACAATGCCATGTGGCTGCTCCTGATGGTTCCGGGGACAGTCGCGGCAGGGCTCTTTTTTGCTGTTCTGTCAGAACGTGTACGTTATGAAAAGGTCGCCAAAGCCATTATCTTTATGCCCATGGCGATATCCTTCATTGGCGCGGGCATCATCTGGCAATTCATGTACTCCATTCAAACCGGTGGCGGTAAGCAAACAGGGCTGTTAAACGCCATCATCACCCAACTGGGCGGTCAACCCGTTGCCTGGTTAAGTACCCCTTCCATTAATAACTTTGCTCTGATGCTCGTCGGCGTCTGGCTGTGGGCAGGATTTTGCATGACCATCCTGTCTGCCGCGCTCAAGGGAGTTCCCACTGAAGTGCTGGAAGCTGCCCAGGTGGACGGCGCCACCAGTTGGCAAACCTTCTGGCGTGTCACCATCCCGCTCATCATGCCAACCATCATGGTTGTGACCACCACCATGATCATTAATGTCCTGAAAATCTTCGATATCGTCTTTGTGATGACCGGTGGTAATTACGGCACCGAGGTGATCGCCAACCGCATGTTCAAATTGATCGTAACGGATACAGGGCGTTCCATGGCAATTGCCGTGCTGCTGATCACGCTCACCATTCCGATCCTGATCATTAACATTCGCCGGTTCAAGCAGCAGGAGGAAATGCGATGAAACCCATGCATAAACTCAACCGCATCTTCCGCGCTCTTCCGATCAACCTGGCGCTCATCCTCATGTGCATCCTGTGGGTGATCCCCACAGTAGGGTTGTTCGTCACTTCTTTCCGCGAGAAAGAAGATGTACGGACTTCAGGCTGGTGGTCGGTCCTTTCGCCCAAACCAGTCATTGGTGAAGAAGATTACACCACTTACTGCGCCTCGTGTCATGGCGCGGGTGGCGATGCGCTTCCTGCAGCGAATTTGTCTGACCCGGAGGTTGTGTCCAACTATTCCCGTTCCTACCAGCTTATGGCAATGCTTAAGAAGGATGTGAACGGTGAACCCCACCTGAAAGACACTCCCCTTCCCGCGAATGCAAATGAGAGTCTGGCTGTTCTCTCGAATGTGCTCAATTATATGCAGAGCATATCGCAAGGAGGCAATAAAGGGCTCAATCTCACCCTCAGCAATTACGCCGACGCATTGGTGGGATATAAGGGTACCAACAATTATCTTTCTGATTGCGAGAAAGGTGATTCGGCGGCACTCATCAAGTTCAAGTGCAATGCATCTGATTTGCTGAACCCCGAAGGGATGGGCGCCGCATTCCTGAATACCGTATTGGTCACCGTGCCTTCAACCCTGCTCGTAGTGGGTATTGCCGCCTTCGCCGCATTTGCCTTTGCCTGGCTGGATTTTAAAGGGCGTCAGTGGATGTTTGCAGTGTTGGTTGGATTGCAAATTGTGCCGTTGCAAATGACGCTGGTTCCAATCTCGCGGCTGTATGCATCCATCGGTATGCAGGGTTCTTTCCTGGGAATCTGGCTGTTCCACACGGGCTTCGGTTTGCCGTATGCCATCTATCTGATGCGCAACTTCATGGGGGCGTTGCCGCGTGAAATCTTTGAATCCGCTTACCTCGACGGCGCCAATCATTGGCTGGCTTTTAGCAAACTGGCTGTACCCCTATCCATTCCTGCAATCGCCTCCCTGGGCATCTTCCAGTTCCTGTGGGTCTGGAATGATTTCCTGGTCGCAAAAATATTCCTTTCGTCGCGCCCGGTGATGACCGTTCAGATCACCAACCTGATCGATCCCCGCGGAGCCAACTGGCACATCCTTACCGGCGCTGCCTTCCTTTCCTTCCTGATTCCCATGACAGTGTTCTTCGCGTTCCAGAGGTATTTCGTTCGCGGGCTTCTCGCAGGATCAGTCAAAGGATAGAAAGAAGTTTTATATGGCAATTCCCTATTGGTATCAAAAAGCAATCTTTTACGAGGTATCGGTTCAGGCGTTCTATGACGGAAACGGGGATGGGACCGGCGATCTCGCCGGTCTCACCCAAAAACTTGATTATTTCAATCAGCTCGGCGTAAATTGCATCTGGCTCCTCCCCATCTATGAGTCACCCATGAAAGACGGGGGGTATGACATTGCAGATTTCACACACATCAAATCCATCTATGGATCCATGGATGATTTTGCAGAGTTGATTCAACAGGCGCATCGCCGTCAGATTCGGGTCATCATGGACCTGGTGCTCAACCATACATCCGATGAACATCCCTGGTTCAAAGCCGCACGCGCTGACCGGAACTCGCCGTACCATGATTATTACGTTTGGAGCGAAAGCGACCAGAAATATCAAGACGCGCGAATCATTTTTGTGGACACTGAAAAGTCCAACTGGACATGGAACGAAGACACGCGAGAATATTACTGGCATCGATTTTACACAAGCCAGCCCGATTTGAATTATGACAACCCGGCTGTACGGGCAGAAATTCTCAAGGTCATGCAATTCTGGCTGGATCTTGGGATTGATGGTTTTCGAGTGGATGCCGTACCCTACCTGATCGAGCGTGAGGGCACAAACTGTGAAAACCTGCCTGAGACGCACCAGATACTCAAAGAATTGCGACAATTTGTCGACCAGCATTACCCGGATAAGGTATTGATTTGTGAAGCCAATCAATGGCCGCGCGATGTGCTCAAGTACCTGGGAAATGGGGATGAATTTCAACTTGCCTTCAATTTTCCGTTGATGCCCCGCATCTATATGGCGCTGCGTCAGGCGAATTCGGCTCCCATTCATTGGGCGCTCGATCAACTGCCAGACATTCCTGCCAATTGCCAGTGGGGTACCTTTTTGCGCAATCATGATGAGCTGACCCTCGAAATGGTCACCGAGGAAGAACGTCAGTATATGTGGAATGAATACGCGCCAGATCTGCGTTATCGTCTGAATCTTGGGTTCCGCCGCCGATTGGCGCCCTTATTGGACAACGATCGCCGCAAAATTGAGCTGGTGCATTCCTTATTGTTCACCATGCCGGGGTCGCCCTTTCTGTATTATGGCGATGAAATCGGCATGGGTGACAATGTTGATCTGTTCGACCGCAATGGTGTGCGTACACCCATGCAGTGGGATGACAGTGTCAACGCAGGATTTTCCAGCGCCAGAGAACTTTACTCGCCGGTGATCGCTTCTCCTGAATATGCGTCCGAGCGGGTCAATGTTCGGGCGCAAATGAAGGCAGAAAATTCATTGTGGCAAACCATCCGGAAGATGATCACTCTTCGTATTGCCAATGATGTCCTGGCTTCACATAACATACAATGGGTCGCGTGCAACACTCCGGCAATTGCGGCATACCTGAGAAAATCGGACCATGAAATCCTTCTCGCAGTCCATAATCTGAGCGACACAAGTACGACCGTGGACATCCCGTTGGATGCGCTCAAGGGTAACCAGTTTACCGATCTTTTCACCAATCAGATCTATTCGGGGTATCAGAAATCATTGAAATTCGATGTAAAGCCCTACCAATACCTCTGGCTTAGGGCAAATCAATAAATATTCGGATTCTCTCCTCAAATAGACCTGCTCAACCGGCAGGTCTATTTGCATGGATGAAGACCGCGGGCCCGAAGTTTTGAAATGGCTATTTTTGTTGACAATAGATGAGCTTCTCGGGACCGCATTATTTTTCTGGGTGTATAATTAATTTCGTGAAAGTAAGTTCCGATCATTCGAGGATTACATTCAGAAAATTTATGGGTGAAGCATCATGACGATTGATTCTGTACATAAAAACCGTTTCCTCACCCCTTCGCGTCCGATGGAGAAAGGTTTGTTATCCGCCTGGGAATTAAATCAGGTACGAATTTGCTCTTGCGAGCGGTGCCCGCGACTTGTATCTTTGCACCGGCAGATAAAATCCACCCGTGCCGCTGTTTACGCCTCCCAATCGTTCTGGAACCGTCCCGTTCCAGGGTTCGGTGATCCGTTTGCACGAATTTTGGTTGTTGGTCTGGCGCCGACGGTGTCGGGATCAAATCGAACCGGGCGATTGTTCACCGGTGACAGCGCAGGAGATTTCCTGTTTTCTGCCATGTACCGGGCAGGGTTTTCAAACCAGCCCCACTCCCGATCATTTGCCGATGAAATCGTTCTGAAGGATGTGTATCTCTCATCCATTGTCCGTTGTGTTGCGCCAAAGAATCGACCCTACCTGTCAGAAATTGACACCTGCCAGATTTTCCTCGAATCTGAAATTCGTCAGCTCAAAGAATTGCAGGGTGTCATCGTATTGGGTCATTTTGCCTTTGATCGGGTGCTGACCATTTATCGCGCCTGGGGAACGGACATTCCCCATATTAAATTCGAACATGGTGCCATGTTTTATCCAAGTCCCAATCTGCCGTGGATTTTATGTTCCTACCACCCCAGCCGGCAAAACACGCAAACGGGGCGTCTGAAGGAAACAACTTTCGATTCGATCTGGGAAAAAGCCCAACTTGCTCTGATGCCCTAAACTGGAATTGCAAGTTCAGAGGCTTGGGCGCACCACCCTGACCGTCTCTGACCAATGATGATTCGACAAAGAAAGGGTCGCCAGCCAAAACTGACGACCCTTTCTTGATTTTGAGCCAGAAAAAGTTTGTCTTTTCTTATTCCCGGTAATAAGGCACACCCAAAGCCATTGGCGAGCCAGATCGTTTGTGACTGAGTACCAGAACCAGGATCGTGAACACGTATGGAATCATCGTGATAAATTGGTAAGGGATCAGCGTAAAACCAACACTTTGCAACTGATTTTGCAGTGAGTCAAGGAAAGCAAAGAACAGACTCGCTCCAAGAATAGGCCATGGTTTCCATCCGCCAAAGATCACAATGGCAATTGCGATCCAGCCGCGTCCGGATGCAATCCCATCCAGGAACATGCCGGCTGAAGTCAAAACCAGGGCGCTTCCTCCCACACCCGCCATGAATCCCCCGAACATCAGCGCCAGATACTGGATCGCATCCACATTCATCCCTTTATAGTCCACTGTGCGTGGGTTTTCACCACAGCAGCGCAGTGCCAGACCATATTTCGTTCGATAAAGGAAGAAGAAAATCATTGGAACCAGTAGAATACCGATATACGAGAGCATGTGCTGAGAGAAGAGGGATGGACCGATGATCGGGATCTTGGAAAGGATCGGGATGGGTACCTCGTGGAATGGCGTCACCGTGGGCATTCCCCCCCCGGTGAAGTCTTTGTACATCACCCGGTAGATATAGAAGCTTAAGCCTGCTGAAAACAGGTTCAATGTTAAACCGGAAATCGTTTGATCCTGTTTCAGAGTGATCACCAGAAGAGCCATCACTAAGGTAAGCAGCATCCCCGCCAATCCTGCGCACAGGACGCCCACCCAGAGCGAACCCGACTCCCTCGCCACCATAAAACCCATAAAAGCCCCGATCGTCATTCCGCCTTCAACGCTCATATTCAGAACACCGGATCGTTCAACGACCAGTTCACCCAACGCTGCATATAGAATAGGAACGACAATGCGTATCATGCCGCCGATCAGGCTGATGATAACTGCCGGTTGGAAAAAATTCTCTAGCATACTTCAATCCTCCGGATCCGGTATCGGAATACGGTATCAAATGCCAGAACAAGGATCAAGACAACACCCTGGATCGTCGAAACAAGTGGAACCGGGACGTTGAAGTTAACTTGCATCGAGGTCGAACCATTGACTAAAGCGCCAAAGAAGATCGCCGCCGGGATGACCCCGATAGGGTTCAACCGTCCCAGCAATGCGATCAGAATGCCGGTATAGCCATAACCTGTAGAGATATCCAGGCGCAGCCGATGCGCCAGACCGGATAATTCCATGCCGCCGCCCAAGCCCGCGATGGCGCCGCTCAGCAGCATGACCGTGATAATGACTGTGCTGGCTTTAATCCCTTTGTATTTGGCTGCAGTCGGATTTTCGCCCACCGCGCGGATTTCATAGCCCAGAGGCGTCTTCCATAGGATGATATAGAGCACCACAACGATCACAAGAGCGACCCAGAAACCCAGATGGATTCGGCTGTGGAAAAAGGTGGGTAGGAAAGTCGCCGCCTTGAATCGAGCCGTTTCGAGGAAATGGTCATTGGGCGCCTGCCAGGGACCACCGAGCAGATAGGTGGTTAACGCCGTCATGATGTAGTTCATCATCACCGTCACAACAATTTCACTCACCCCAAAGCGTGCTTTCAAGAAACCGGGGATGAATGCCCAGAAGGCTCCTGCCAGCATGGCTGCCAGAATGATCAGCGGAATAAGGATGCCCTTGGGAAGGGTATCATAATGCAGACAAACCCACGCAGTTGCCAATGCCCCGGCGAAGAATTGACCTTCACCACCAATATTGATTACTTTCCCCCGGAAAGCAATGACCATCGCCAACCCTGTAAACAAGATAGGGGTCGCCTGAACCAATGTTTCCAGCGTAGCTTTTAAATTTCCAAATGCGCCTTTCCATAACGCAAGCAGTGCGCCGCCCACATCCGCGCCGGATGTAGCGATCAAACCCGCACTGATCAAAATCGCCAGGAACACTGCCGCCAGGATGGAAAGAACCTGCATTCCAAAACTGATCTCGCGTTTTTCAAGACGGTAGGTATATTTTTTGCGCCCTGAAGACCCGGTGTCGACAACTGGTGAGGGGTCACCGCCGGCATTTCCTTCAGGTTGAACGATAGGTTGATCGGTCATTGGCTCCTCTCTTCTCTTTCGACAATTCCCGCCATCAACAACCCGACGTCTTCCTTGGTCGTTTCATCTGTCCTGACCACCCCCAGGATTTCCCCATTGTAGATCACGGCAATGACATCAGCAACGTTGAAGATTTCATCCAGGTCTTCAGAAATGAGCAGGATACCCGATCCCGCAGAACGGAGCTGAACCAGTTTGGAATGCACGTATTCGGTCGCGCCCACATCCAAACCACGCGTTGGCGAGCTGGCGATGACAAATTTGGGATTCTGAGACAGTTCTCGGGCAAGGATGACTTTCTGCAGGTTGCCACCCGAGAGCGTTCGAGCAGGCTGCAGGTCGGTTTGCACGGCGATATCATAATCGGCAATGGATTTCTTTGAAAATTGCTCAAGCGCCATCCGGTTATAAACCAGACCATGCCTAAATCTGGCGTCGCGGTGCATCCCCAGGATCAGATTCTCCTGAATGGAAAAGTTCATCACCAACCCCTGGTCGATCCGGTCGGGTGGAATGCTTGCCAATCCCTGTTTGCTGACCTGTATGGGTTCTTTATCCGTGATGTCGGTCCCATCCAGTTCAACCTTTCCATTCAATACTTTTTGGACACCCACAATCACGTCAAATAACTCCTGCTGACCATTTCCTGCCACGCCAGCCAGACCGACAATCTCATTCTTATGAACGGTCAGGCAGATTTTATTTAACGCCAATACTTTGTTTTCACGTTGAACGCTCACATGATCGACATTGAGAACCACACCCCCTACTGGTATCGGTTCTTTGCTGACCTTAAATTTGACAATGCGACCAACCATCATGCGAGCCAGCTCGTCGCGATCTACATCGCTTGTGTCGACTGTACCAATTAATTTACCTTTTCGCAGGACCGTGACCCGGTTAGAAATCGATAATACTTCATACAGCTTGTGCGTAATCAATAAAATCGCCAAGCCGTCGTCAGTCATATGTTTTAGAATGGTGAATAACTTTTCCGACTCCTGGGGAGTAAGCACAGCGGTCGGTTCGTCCAGAATAAGCAGCTTAACACCCGAATACAATGCTTTTAGAATTTCCACCCACTGTTGTTGTCCAACAGAGAGATCGGAAACCCGCGCATATGGATCCAGATTGAGTTCATATTGGGTACAAAGATCCGAAATTTTATCAGCCGCCTGTTTCAGATGGGTGCGGATACCGGGAATAGGGGTACCTACCACGATGTTTTCTACAACCGACATCGGCTGCGCCAGAATGAAGTGTTGGTGGACCATCCCGATTCCAGCGTTTAAAGCGTCGCGGGGTGACTCCAATGTCAGACGCTTCCCCTCGAAATAGATCGCGCCCGAATCTGGTTTGTAATGCCCGTACAATGTTTCAGAGAGTGTTGATTTTCCTGCCCCATTTTCACCCAACAGGCAATGGACTTCTCCTTTTCGAATATCAAAAGAGATATCCTGATTCGCCATCAGGCTACCAAACGATTTACATAGATGTTCAATTCTCACGAGGGGTTCAGGGGCAACTTCTTGCGTTGGCATAGATTAATTCCTTCGCATGGGATTGATCTTCCCATCCCCTATTCCCCCTTCTTTCGAAGGGGGAAACGGGGGAGTATCCAGAATATTCTCTGGTTAAGAGCGGGCGATTTTACTCACCCTTCACTTCTTCAGCATTCGCCTTGATCACCAGTTTGCCCGAAATGATGTCTTCACGGGTTTTCGCAACCAGGTCCTTGACATCCTGAGGGATTACGCTGTCCAGCGCACCGTAAGGAGCGAGGTCGCAGCCGCCGTCCTTCATCGAGAACACAAGGGCTTTATCGGTCGGGGCATTGTATGGGGTACCATTCACGGTATGTTCCCACCAGGCATCAATGATGGCATTGATGGTGGGGTCCCATAAAACAACCGGCGATGTCAACACAGTTTCAGGAGCCAGCGTGCTCTGATCCGTCATGTGCCCGATGGAATAGACGCCTTTTTCCTTTGCAGCTTCGAAGGGTCCAAACCGTTCGGCATAGACGACATCTGCGCCAGCAGCAATTTCTGACAGTGCTGCTTCTTTTGCCTTGGCGGGATCATACCATGCGCTGATGTAGTTCATCTTCGCTACGATCGCTGGATTAACCGACTTGGCGCCTTCAAAGAAAGCGTTGACCGGTTCATTCACGTTCGGGTATGGATATGCCGCAACTGCACCCAGCACGTTCGTTTTGGTCATCTTGGCGGAGAGAACACCCGCCAGGTAGGCTGCTTCATGCAGGTCCATATTCACCCAATACATGTTGTCACCCATGGGATCATAGCCTGAACCAGCGCCCACGAAAGCAATATCCGGGTATTGTGGACCCAGTGCGGCAAGTCCATCCGGGTAGGCGTCATGCGCCCAGATGATCCCATATTCACCACTGGCAGCCAGTTCACCCATCACACGGACACCATCGGAATTGGCAACCTTTTCCTGGAAGGTGTAGGTAATATCCAAACCATGCGGTTTGGCAGCCACAACACGATCCATTGCCTGCAACAGCGCCGTATTCCAGGGTTGCTCTTTTTCGGTCGGGTTGACAATGACGATCTTCAACGAGGTTGGGACTGCAGCACCGGCTTCCGTCGCAGCCGCCTCAGTGGCAGCAGCGGCTTCTGTGGGTTGTGACACTTGCGCAGGTTCAGTGGCTGCTGCGGGTGAGCATGCAGCCAGAATCATCGCCAGCAAAACCAGTAAACCAAAAAACTTGAACTGATGTTTCATTGTGATCTCCATTATTTATTCATCATTCGTCAAGTTCAATCGCCTTTGACTTCGTTGCCATTTTCCTCAACGACCAGCTTGCCAGAAATGATATCCGCTTTGGTGGCGGCGACCAGATCTTTCACATCCTGGGGGATAATGGAGTCAAAGTTGTGGAAAGGTGCGATATCACTACCGCCATCTTTCATCAGGAAGTAGAGAGCCGATTCGTTCGAAGCGCTGTATGGAGTGCCATTAACCGTATGATTCCACCAGGCGTCGATGATCGCATTGATGCAGGGATCCCATAAAGCCAGCGTGCTTGAAACGACCGTCTCGGGAGCAAGCGCGTTCTGATCCACATATTGACCGAATGCAAAAACACTTTTTTCGGAAGTGGCTTCAAACGGACCAAAACGTTCAGCATAGATATAATCTGCCCCGGAAGCGATTTCAGATAATGCGGCTTCTTTCGCCTTGGCAGGATCATACCAACTGTTGATATAGTTCATCTTTACTTTGACGTCAGGATTGACGGATTTTGCGCCAGCGATGAAACCATTAAGCGGTGCATTGACGTTTGTATAGGGATAAGACGCTACAGCGCCAATCACGTTGGATTTTGTCATTTTCCCGGCGATGATGCCGTTCAAATAGGCAGCTTCCTGAATACGCACGTCCACCAAATACCGATTTTCTCCCATTTGGGTGACATCGTAACCAGAGCCGGCGCCAACAAACGCCATGTCAGGATATTGGGGAGCAACTGCCGCAATGGCATCGGGGTATACACTATCGCCCCAGATAATGCCGTATTCACCCGTGGCAGCCAGTTCGCCAAAGACCCGTTCACCATCGGGGGTGTCAATGTTTTCCTGGAAGGTGTAGCTGATCGTCAGACCATGGGGTTTGGCAGCAATCACCCGGTCCATGGCTTGCAGCAGAGCGGTGTTCCAGGGTTCTTCTGCTGTCGTTGTTGCAAGAATAGCAATCTTCAATGTGGTAGGTTCAGTACCACTCGTTGCAGCTTCGGTCGCGGCTGCTTCAGTTGCAGCCGCTTCTGTTGCAGCAGCTTCTGTTTTGGCAGCATCCGTGGGTGCGGCTGCCGGAGAACAGGCTCCCAATACCAGAGCCATTACGATGAAAACGTAAACCAACAATTTAAAACGCTTATTCATCTTCCTTCTCCTGATAAATGTTACTTCTGAATGGATGGGTAGAGTAAAATTTTCGTAACCCGATATTTTTATGGAATGTAGATGCCTCCTTTCACATGCCGGTTAACCGTCATTTCCTTGCAAATCGATCCTCGGGTTACGATCGGTTATCCGCTGTCAATCCTTGCCAGATCCGTTCTGGCACATAGGGGAACCTATCGTACCAGATTCCGGTTGCATCCCGAATGGCAGCAGCCACAGCTGGGGCAAACGGAAGAACGGGCATCTCGCCCAAACCACGCGCTCCCCACGGACCGCG
>JBDKTF010000169.1:0-1556 GCA_039680295.1 Anaerolineaceae bacterium | reverse complement strand
AACTCATCTTCCATCTACGATTACGATGCGCAGATTGAATCCTGGTTTTCGCCCTTGATTCACCCAGATGACCCACCGCCAGGGAACCGTTCTTCCTCCAAAACCGTCACCAGCACAGACATCAATTCGATCCGGAGGATCCAATGAACTTCCCCATTATCAAAGTGATTACGATTCTCACCCTGCTTTCCCTCGCGCTGACCGCCTGCCAGACCGTCACACCCACTCCCTCAGACACCTCTGGCGAAAGCGCGCTGGTCGAAAATATCGAATTTCTGACGCTCGAATCCTTCCCTGTGCAAATCACGGCGGTGGTTTCCGGCAGCCTGCCCGACGGCTGCACCACAATCGATCGCACGGAAGCCATCCGCGCAGACAACACTTTCACAATTCACCTGTATACCACCCGCCCGGCAGACGCGGTCTGCACCGAAGCGCTCGTACCCTTCAAAGAATCAGTCAGCCTGGACGTCTACGGTCTGCCTGCCGGGGAATACACCGTCCGCGCCGGAGATGTGACCGGGACCTTCCGCCTGGAAATGGACAATATTCTGAAATAATCCGCCCGACATTCGGCAGCAAATTTTTTCTTAACGGGTTTGCTCAAGCATCTGGCGAACGCACGCCAGCGCTTTGGGGAAATTCTTACGCCCCAGCCCGATGCGAAAATGATTGTTCGGATCATCGAACAAACCGCCGGGGACAATCATCACCCCTTCGGCGTCCAGCGCCTTCTGGCAGAAGGTTTCCACCGGTTGTTTTCCCAACCAACGCGGAAACGCAATGGACCCCGCCTGCGGTGGAATCCATTCGAATAGATCCGGGTAAGCACCAAAGAATTCGTCCGCCGCGGCTGTGTTGGCGCGGATGATTTCCACGTTGCGCTCCAAAATGCGTTCTGCGTTTTGCAGCGCCATGATCCCCAGAATTTCGCTGGGGGCGCTGCTGCAAATGGTGAGGTAATCTTTGAACGCCAGCCATTTCTCCGGCAGGTGCGCATCCTGCGTTGCCAGCCAGCCCATGCGCAGCCCCGGCAGCGCGAACGCCTTGGACAACCCCGCCAGCGAAACGCCCCTCTCGTACACATCGCAGATCGGAGGCAGCCGCAGCGCTTCGTCCGGTTCCAGCAAACGGTACATTTCGTCCATGAAAATCGTCAGCCCATGTTTGCGCGCCACCGCAATGATCACCGCCAGTTCCGCCGCAGAGATCTGGCAGCCGGTGGGGTTGTTGGGAAAATTGAGCACCAGCAGGCGGGTCCGCGGGGTGATGAGCGGCTCCAGAGCTTCCAGGTCCAGACGCCAGCTTTGGGATTTAGGGTGCAGCCACCAGTGCGAAACCGTGCAGCCGATGGAGCGGGCGATCTCATACAGCGATTGATACGTTGGCGCGATGGTGATCACGTCATCTCCCGGCGACAGCAGAGTATGCATGGCGATGTATATCGCTTCTTCGGGCGCCGCCACGACCACCTTCCCGGCGGAGATCTGCCGGTACTGGTTGGCGATCTCAATGCGCAGCAGAGGATGCCCCGGTGATTCGGTGTATCCCAGGCT
>JBDKTF010000016.1:0-3236 GCA_039680295.1 Anaerolineaceae bacterium | reverse complement strand
CAGTGCCCCCTCCCCCACCGTCTTTAAAATAGAGCAAGCAACCAGATCGTGTTGTTCTATCTGATTTCTTGCTCATTTCTTATGCAAATCCAACAATTGACAAGTATATTTAGACTATTCTGATCTTAATTTAGAACCTTAATAATCTCATATTTGGAACAATTACAACTATACGAAATCTGGCATTTATTTCGACCGTTTTTGAAGTTCTTTCCATGCGCCAACCCAGGGCGTTCCAAGCCGGTGATGGGCGGGGACTTCCACTTTCATCAGTTTCTGCCCCACCTGTACGCCGGTCATGGCAACGGTCCCCCAATCGTCTGCCAGCACCGCGTCGCGCATCGCAGCGCCCAGGCGTTCCGTCCATGCCCATTCCATGCGAAAACGGTCGGCTTTCACCCAGTAATCCCGTTTTTCCCAGGCTGAAACCGACACCTCGATCCCTTCCGCAACTTCAAGCAGCGCCAATGCAATAAAAGCCGCCAGATCACGGCTGGTATCATCGGGTTGAGTCTGCTTCATCAATTCCCTCAACGCCAGCACCACACCCTTCGTTAACCGGGTTCTTTCTTTTCCAACACTATCCGGGTTTACAACACGTCCCAAAGCTACCTCCACGTCGATGAAAAAGAATAATGGCACATTATAAACGATTCTTGTCGAAGACCCCACATTGACGTGTACCCGTCTCTGGCTTATAATTTTGCCGCCGGGGAAGTGCTGGAACTGGCAGACAGGCATGACTTAGGATCATGTGCCGCAAGGCGTGGGGGTTCGAGCCCCCCCTTCCCCATAGAAATGACCGCTTATACCTATATATGAAAAAAGTTGAGGAAAAAACGTGAAACTCGAAACCCAACCCCGTGATGACCATCAGGTTAAACTGATCGCCGAGTTTGAATCGGAGGCACTCGAGAAGTACATGCACCAGGCGGCGCGGAAAATTGCCAAAGAAACAAAAATTCCCGGTTTTCGCCCCGGCAAGGCTCCATATGATGTTGTCGTGCGCATGTTCGGCACCGACAATATTCAAAAGGAAGCCATCGGCATGATGGTGGATGATGTCTACCCCGATGTTCTGAAAGAAGCTGACGTTAAACCCGGCGCTCCCGGCGATCTGGAAGAAATCATCAGCATGGATCCCCCCAAGTTCTCCTTCGTCGTTCCGTTGGAGCCGACGGTCGATCTGGGTGATTATAAATCCATTCAGATGGAATATACCCCAGAACCGGTGGATCAAAAAGAAGTGGATGAATTCATTGATCACCTGCGCAAGAGCTACGCAACTGCCACCCCGGTCGAACGCCCCGTTCAGGAAGGCGATCTGGTCTTCTTCAATATCCATGCAAAATTGACCCAACCGGCTGAAGGTGAAAAAGAAGAAGTGCTCAAAGACATGCCGGGTCAGGCGGAAGTGAAAGCTGTTGCGGATCAACCCGCCAGCGAATTCCCCTTCCCCGGTTTTGGTTGGGAACTGATCGGCGCTTCCGCCGGAGAAACCCGAACCATCATCCACAAGTTCGACGACGAGACTCCCTACAGCATGTTGAAGGGCAAAGAAGTCGCCTTTGAAGTAAAGATAAACGAAGTCAAGAAGCAGGAATACCCCACACTGGATGATGCCTTCGCTCAATCGGTGGGTGAATTTGAAAGCATGGAAAAACTGACCGATACTGTTCGTGAACAGCTCGATCACAATGCGAAAGATCACTACGACGAAAAGTTCTTCGATGATCTGATGGACAAGCTGGCGGAAACCGCCACCATCCATTACCCGCCTCAGATTCTGGACCAGGAAATCGAAAACGTGCTTGGTAATCTCACCCGTGATCTGGCGCGCCAGAATATGGACATGGACACGTATCTGAAAGTCCGCAAGCTGGAAAAAGAAAAGTTCATCGAAGAAGAAATCAAACCGGCTGCCATCCGCCGTTTGGAACGTTCGCTGGTGATGGATCAGGTCGCGCGGGATGAAAAAATCGAACTTCAAGAAGATGAAATCAACCGCGAGTTCAACAGCACTTTCGCCGACCTTCAACAGTCCAACGATTTTGAAGAGATGCGCAAGCGCGTCAAGCCTGCTGATTTTGCCAATGCCATTGCAATGGAAGCTGTCTCCCGGTTGATGAACCGCCGTGTTTTCAGCCGCTTGAAATCCATTGTCACCGGGCAGCCTGAAGAAGTTGAAGTTGTTTCAGACCAAACCCCGGATGCTGAGGCGCCCGCTGCCAGCGCAGAAGAAGCCGCAGCTGACGAAGCCGCTGCTTAAATGTTCTCATCCGGGAGCATAGAAAAGACCTCAAAAGGAGGGGCTATGTCTCTGCCGAATTTTGAAAATGTTATCCCGATGGTGGTTGAGACCACGGGACGCGGTGAACGCGCATACGATATTTACTCGCTGTTGCTCAAAGAGCGCATCATCTTTTTGGGTACCGCCATTGACGACCAGGTTGCCAATGTAGTCGTTGCGCAGCTGCTCTTCCTCAGCCGCGAAGACCCCGAAAAGGGGATCCAGATGTATATCAATTCCCCCGGCGGTCAGATTTACGCAGGGATGGCAATTTACGATACCATGCAGATGATCCCCAACAAAATCAGCACGGTCGCTGTCGGCATGACTGCATCCTTTGGAACAGTTTTGCTGGCTGCCGGTGAAAAGGGTCAGCGCTATGCCCTGCCTCACGCTACCATCCACATGCACCAACCACTGGGCGGCGCACAGGGTCAGGCATCGGATATCGAAATCCAGGCGCGCGAGATTTTACGTCTCAAATCACGCCTGAACGAAATCATGGCTGCCAACACCGGTCAGCCGCTGAACGTGATCGAGCACGATACCGAACGCGACCTGTATCTCAGTTCTCAGCAGGCTGTGGAATACGGTCTGGTGGATAAAGTGCTTGAAGCCCCCAAGAAATAGCACGGGGAAACCAACATCCTATCAAAACACCCCGAAAAACATCTCGGGGTGTTTCCATTGATTCGACTGGAGGTCGTATGATTTATCCATCCACCTTCTCGGTAGTCGCGTATGATCCCCAGGAACAAGCCTGGGGTATCGCGGTGGCATCCAAGTTCCCCGCGGTTGGCGCGGTGGTTCCATGGGCAAAGGCGGGGTCCGGCGCCATCGCCACGCAGTCATTTGCCAATACATCCTACGGTCCGCGTGGATTAGCCATGCTCTCACAGGGCGCATCCGCCCAGGATGTATTGAATCAGCTCCTATCCGACGACCC
>JBDKTF010000189.1:0-5384 GCA_039680295.1 Anaerolineaceae bacterium | reverse complement strand
ATCGGCGCATCGCCGAAGCGCGCCCTGTTCACAACGAGGTGCGCCGTCTGTACCGTTTGGTGTGGCTGATCTATGGTCTGGGGCTGACGATTCTGGGTGTACAGAAGATTGTGATGTATATCCTCATGTTTCCATCTGTCAGTGGATTGGTACCCCCCAACAGCGCCGCGCTGGCAAACGCATGTACACTGTTGGCAGCGGGGCTGCCCCTCTGGCTTGTGGCATGGCGCGCTATGCAAACCGGTCTGGACCAGCCGGGAGAACGCGAATCCATGCTGCGCTGGGTGCTGCTCTACCTGCTCTCCCTGGCTGGGGTGGGCACGGTGCTGACAACCGCCGGAATGGTGCTGGCAGATCTGCTCACCGGGCTGCTGGGAGTATCCATCTCCGGAAGTCAGTTGTTGAGCAATGTTCGCCAGCCGCTTGCCTGGGCAATTCCGCTGGGCGGGGTGTGGGCGTATTACGGCAGCATCCTCCAGCGGCAGATTGCAGACACCCCCGATGTCCACCGCCGGGCAGCGCTGCACCGCCTGTATTACTACATTCTATCGGCGTTCGGCGTGGGCACGGTGGTTTCAGGCTTGATCCTGTTGGGCGGTTATCTGGTGAGCATGCTGTTGGGATCATCCACGCTGCAAATCGCTCAACCCAGCCGGTTGGCGAACGCGCTGGCAGTGCTGGCGGTGGGCTTGCCGCTGTGGCTGGTGGTATGGCGCCCGATGTCAGCAGAAGCCAGACTGGAAGGCGAAGAGGGAGATCGAGCCCGCCATTCGCCCATCCGCAAAACCTACCTGTATCTAGCGTTGTTTGCCGGAGTGATCGGCTCGATGGTCAGCGCATGGGGCACCCTGTCGCCGCTGTTCAAAGCCTGGTTTGGCAGCTCTGAAGTCAATCTGGCGCAGACAGCCTGGCGGAATCTGTCGTACCTGGTCATCTTCCTGGTCCTTCTGGCGTATCACTGGGTGGCGCTGCGCGTCGACGGGCGCGCTGCGGCGCAGGCGCTGGCGTTGCGTCACAGCCGCTTTGCGGTTCTGGTG
This sequence comes from Anaerolineaceae bacterium, assembly GCA_039680295.1. GTDB lineage: Bacteria > Chloroflexota > Anaerolineae > Anaerolineales > Anaerolineaceae > JBDKTF01. The sequence goes on along the minus strand of JBDKTF010000189.1, from coordinate 4,347 downwards.
ATCGCCGCCGAGGAAGAGTATCTCCACGCGGTGCAGGCAGCCTTGCAGCGTCATGCCCCCAATATTCCGGTCACCGGTCTGATCCTGACCCAGGGCGCTCCCGAAGCCGAACCGCAGTCGTTTCAGGCGGTAGTACTGCCGGCATCCATGGCGATCCACCCCACCGGGGAACTGCGTACCTGGCTGGATGCATTTACCGGTGAGCGTCTGGTTTTACCAATATCTGCGGATGGTTGGGCGTGGGTGGGCAGCGGCGAACGCTCGCTGCGCGAATGGGCAGAGCAAACCGCCCATGCCGTGCGGCTGCGCGCCGAAGGTCTGCCCCTGCGCCCGGCAGCGGCTTCCGGTCCCTGGGTCGTGGCAGGATATGTCTTTGGTGGGTTGTTCGCCGTGGAACTGTTGTTCTTGCTGGTATCGCTCCTGCTCAGCACAGTCATCCGCTGAATCGGGCGCAGGTGATCGAGCGGCGCAAGAAAGAACCTCAATCCGCCTACCAAAATTCTGCGCCTCGATGTATACTTTTGTTATTCTAATTCGGGTTGCATCCGATCTGGATTTTTATCAATTTTCCACGGTCTTCAACGGAAACAATCCGAATTACATCCTATCTATCAGCGAAGTTACACAGAGGGCTGCCCATGAAAGCTACTGTCTCCCAACAGAATCTGGCGCACGGCTTGAGCGTGGTATCCAAAGCGGTTTCACCACGCAGCACACTGCCGGTGCTGGCAAACATTCTCATTGCCACCGATGAAGGGCGGCTGCGGCTTTCCGCCACCAACCTCGAATTGGGCGTGACCTGCTGGATTGGCGCGCGCATCGATGAAGAGGGTTCCACCACCGTTCCGGCGCGCACCATCAGCGATCTGGTCACGGCGCTGCCCAACGATCAGATCACGCTGGCGCTGAACACACGCACCCAGACTCTGAATGTCTCCTGCGGCACCTCGAAGAGCGATATCAAAGGCATCGACGCGCAGGAGTTCCCGCCCATGCCCGTGCCCGAAATCTCGGAAGGCATCCAGATCAAGGTGACGGATTTCAAAGAAATGACCCAGCAGGTGGCGTTCTGCGCTTCCACCGATGAAGCCCGCCCGGTGTTGATGGGTGTGCTGGTCACCGTTACCGGCGATGAGATGACCATGGTGGCGACGGATGGGTTCCGCATTTCGGTGCGCACCGCCAAACTGGAATCCCCGGTGGTGGCGCCAATGAAAGCCATCATCCCGGCGCGAGCTTTGAACGAACTGGCGCGCATCGCTTCCGACGGCGAACAGATGGTGACCATGATCCTGCCGCCCGGTCGCGGGCAGGTCATCTTCCACATGAAAGATGTGGAACTGGTTTCGCAGCTCATCGAGGGCAGCTTCCCCGATTACAAACAGATCATTCCCCGCAATTACAAGACCCGCACCGTGCTTTCGACGGCAGGGCTGCTCAAAGCCTGCAAGCAGGCGGAAATCATCGCCCGCGAAGGCTCCAACGTCACCCGCCTGAACATCACCCCCACCGGCGACATCAAACCCGGCGCGGTGGAAATTTCTGCCCAGACCGAAGAGACCGGCTCCAGCGAAGCTACCCTGGATGCCACCATCGAAGGCTCTTCGCTGATCATTGCATTCAATGTACGCTTCCTGCGTGAAGTGCTCGAAGTGATCAAAACCCCCAACGTGGCGCTGGAAACCAATCAGGGCAATACGCCCGGTGTGGTGCGCCCGGTGGGCGACGACAACTTCTTGCATGTGATCATGCCCATGCATCTGGGTTGATCGAAACACTGCTCGTAAGGTTGGGGTTTTGACCGCGCTGTCTGTCAAAACCCCTTTTTGATACCTGATAAAGGGAAGGAGCACTCCCATGTCCATGCCTTCCGCTCCCAAAGAGCTTCTCCTGCGCATCATCCTGACGCTGAATCAATATCCCCTGCTGAACGCGCGCATGCGCATGCGTATGCGGCGCATGCTGTTCGACCGCGGCAGCATTAAACCGGCGGATTTTGAAGCCGAGGTGCGCACCAATGCCATCGAATCGCAAATTCGGGAAGGGATGCATGATCCGCTGGCAGAAGAACCGCCCGAAGCCTGGGAACAGCGTCTCAACATTGTGCGCGAGCAGTTGACCGATTACTATTTCAGCCTGTCGTATAACTTTGATACCTTCGAAGGGGTTGTGCGCGATTTGCTCAAAGAGCGTGGGGTGCCCGAACAGGAGGGGCTGCTTTCCATTAACCCCGAACTGGCGCCCACCGACCTGATCTTCGAGCAAGCCATGACCATTGAGCGCATGCCTGAAGGCGAGCGGGCGCGTCATGAAGCGCGGTTGAGCGAGTCGAAGGTGGTGCTCATTCGCATGCTCATCAGCGATCAGCTGCGCTACATCAACATCGCCAAGGAATGGTTTACCATCTCGGATCTGGCGGAAATTCGCCGCCGGAAAATCGGCTACGGCAAAATCGGCGGTAAGGCGGCGGGAATGCTGCTGGCAGCGCGCATCTTAAAAGAAGTTGCCGATGAACCGCTGCGCAGCAAATTACGCGTGCCAGAATCGTATTTCATCGGTTCCGACATGCTCTACACGTATCTGTCCATCAACAACCTGGTGCACTGGAACGACCAGAAATACAAACCTGAAGATCAGATGCGCGCAGAATATCCGCAAATCCAGGCGGATTTCCTCGCTGGCGAGTTTCCGCCGGACGTGCTCGTGCGTCTGGAGGGCATGCTGGACGCCATCGGACCCCAACCGTTGATCGTGCGCTCCTCCAGCCTGCTGGAAGACAATTTCGGCACCTCGTTTGCCGGGAAATACGAAAGCATTTTCTGCCCCAATCAGGGAACCCCGCAGGAAAATCTGCGCGCGCTTACCCAGGCGATTGCGACGGTTTACAGCACCGTGTTCAATCCCAACGCGCTGGTCTACCGCCGCTCGAAAGGCTTGCAGGATTACGACGAACGCATGGCGCTGCTGATCCAGGTTGTGGAAGGGGAAAAAGTAAACGGATACTATCTGCCTCAGGCAGCGGGGGTGGCATTCAGCCGAAATTTGTACCGCTGGTCGCCGCAAATTCGGCGCGAAGACGGCTTCCTGCGGCTGGTGTGGGGCATGGGCACCCGCGCCGTGGACCGCGTGGGCAACGATTATCCCCGTCTGGTGGCGCTGAGCCATCCCACACTGCGTCCTTCCACCTCGGTGAATGCCATTCGCCGATATTCACAGCAGTATGTGGACGTGATCGACCTGAAATCCAACACGTTTCTCACCCTGCCGACGCGCGAAATCCTTAACTCAAACTACGATCCGCTGCGTTATATCGCCCAGGTGGAACAGGACGGTTTTTTCAGCTCACTGCGCACCAATATTGTGGATGACCCGCGCAATCTGTACGTGACCTTTGAAGATTTGCTGCGGCGCACGCCCTTTGCAGAGTACATGCGCCAGATTCTGCACATTCTGGAACACAATTATCACGCCCCGGTGGATATGGAATTCGTCGCGAATGTGAAGCAGACCCCTGAAGGCAGACCAGACGTAACCATTTCCATTCTGCAGTGCCGACCGCAAAGTTACCTGATCGAATCCGAGCAAATCGGCATCCCAACAGATTTGAAGCCCGAGGACATCGTGTTTTCCACCCGGTTCATTGTTCCGCGCGGGCAGATTCGCGACGTGGAATACGTGCTCTTCGTGTCCCCCGCCGGTTATTTTCAATTGGAGTCGGAAAGCGCCCGCAACGAGCTGGTGCGCACCATCGGGCAGATCAACGCTGCGCTGGCAGGCAAGACGTTCATCTGCGTGGGTCCGGGACGGTGGGGCACATCCAATGCCGACCTGGGTGTGCCGGTGAACTACGGCGATATCTACAACGCCCGTTCGCTGGTGGAAATTTCAGGGGAATTGATGGGCAGCATCGCACCCGAGCCGTCATTGGGCACGCATTTCTTCCAGGACCTGCTGGAAGCGCAGATTTATCCGCTCGCGTTGGATATGAATGATGAAAGAACGATCTTGAACAAGGAATTCTTTTATGACATGCCGAGCTGTCTGGCAGAATTCATCCCCGGTGAAGCTGAACAATTGGCAGACGCGCTGCGGTTGATTGACGTGCATGCCGTGCTCCCTGGCTGCCAGATGGATATCGTGATGGATGACGATGAGGGGCAGGCGGTGGGATACGTCATCCGCGGGAAAACACCATCCACGGATTGACGAAGAAACTTCCTTCCTTATAGATAGTTTGCAGAACGATGGTGTTTGAGATAGGCGTTTTGTACCTTCCCATCTCAATGTTTGTTCTTGGGGAAGAAACTTTTGCATAATCTTGACGATAGGGAGGAAGGCGGAATCGCA
>JBDKTF010000155.1:0-7311 GCA_039680295.1 Anaerolineaceae bacterium | reverse complement strand
AAAAGATAGGGTTGATTAACGCGCGCAAAAAGCGGATAATATATTTCATAAAGCAGATCAGCAGGCAGGGATTGTGCGCATTCTCTGGCTGCACCCTCAGAAAACAACCCCTTCAAGACAGCCGAATTTCATCGCCAAGGTCAAGGCAACCGGCAAGGGTATCATGATGAGATCATTCATGTTTAAATGAACGGCATCTCATTATAATTATCTACCATATAGGAGTTTTTACCTCAGTATTGTCATGGTCTTGTAAACCGTTTGATATGATAAAAATCACTGTAACAAAATTAATGCAGTCACTATAATTCAAAGGAAAGCGATCGGCTGTCAAATTCCCCATAAAGAAAGGTAGTTGGTATGAAACGCAACACAATATTAAACGTACTGTCTGTGCTTGTGGTGCTGGTTATGGTTCTGTCCCTGACTGCGTGCGGTTCCAAACAGGAAACCGCGCAAAAAGGCGCCGCCGATTATAAGATCGTCCTCCTTCTGCCGGGTCCCATTAATGATCAAAGCTGGAACGCAACGAACTATGCCGGATTGACAAAATGCAATGAAACTCTGGGCACCAAGATGGAATACGTCGAAAACGTTCAGGCAGCTGATTTTGAATCGACGTTCCGCAACTACGCAGAACGCGGCTATGATCTGATCATGGCTGCCGGTACGCAGTTCGACGAAGCCGCCAACAAAGTCGCCAAGGATTATCCAAAGACGACCTTCACCGTTGTCAACGGTGTGCTCGCCAACGGCGCGAATGTTGCCCCCGTTCTGCCCAAAGAATATGAAGGCGCTTACCTCGCGGGCATCATTGCTGGTTACCAAACCACCAACGGTCAATTCGCAACCATCGGCGGTTTCCCGAATGATCTGATGAACAAACTGCTGGACGTCTACGAAAAGACCGCTGTCAAAATTGCCACCGACCGCGGCATTGCAGACTCCAAGGCTACCCGCGCTTATGCCAACTCCTGGGACGATGTTGCCCTCGGCAAGCAGATGGCTGAAACCATGATTGCCAACGGCGCCGACACCCTCTTCGTCTACGCCAACCAGGTTGGTCTGGGCTCCATCCAGGCTGCCAAAGAAAAAGGCGTCAAGTTCATTGGCTTCGCCAGTGACCAGAACTCCATTGCCCCCGGAACCGTGGTTGCATCCGTTCCTGAAGACTTCCAGACCATGTACACCTGGGCAGTTGGAATGTTCCTCAAGGGCGAACTGACCGGTAACACGGTTCACGCAGCCGGCATCAAAGAAGGCATCTTCCCCGTCGTTTACTCTGACTCAATCACGCAGGAAGTCAAGGATGCCGTTCAAAAGGGCATCGACGACGCCACCGCTGGAAAAATTGACTTTGAGTCAATGTTCGCAACGAAGTAATTTGATGGATTAAAAAAATACCTTTTCAGTTTCGGCTGAAAAGGTATTTTTTTGCAATAGAACAGCAAGCAAGGAAGTGATATTTTGTCAACAACTCCGTTTATTGAATTGAAAAATATCAGTAAATACTTCGCAAAAGTCATCGCGAACAATGACGTTTCCATGCAGATCCGCAAAGGCGAAGTGCTTTGCCTCCTCGGTGAAAACGGCGCCGGAAAGAGCACGATCATGAAAGTGCTCTACGGGCTCTATAATGCAGAGGAAGGCAAAATTCTGGTTAACGGGGAAGAAAAGGAAATCCATTCCCCCAAGGATGCCATGGCGTTGGGGATTGCCATGATCCAGCAGCATTTTTCCCTGGTCCAGGCTCACACGGTGACCGAGAATATCATTTTGGGGAATGTTCACGGTAGATACGACATCAAGGAATACGACAAAATCGTTGCAGAGATGGCTGCCAGGTACGGATTCGAGGTTGAGCCGACTGCCATCATCAGCAATCTGCCTGTCGGTGTGCAGCAAAAAGTTGAGATTCTGAAAGCGCTCTATCAGAATGCGCAATTGCTGATTATGGACGAACCGACCGCTGTGCTGACGCCGCAGGAATCGGATGTCTTGATGTCTTTTGTTAAGCAGAACACGCAAGAAGGCAAAGCGGTTGTCTTTATTACACATAAACTTCGTGAAGTGATGGAAATTGCCGATCACATTGTCGTCATGCGCAACGGTAAAGTGGTGGGCGATTTGCCCAAAAATGAGACCAATGAGCTTGAACTGTCAAAGCTCATGATCGGTAAAGAGATTTACGACCGCACTTACGTTGAAGACGTTGATTTCGAAAAACATCCAATTGGGCTGGAACTGCAGAACGTCAGCCTTCTGGGTCACAAAGAGCACATCATGCCCATCAAAGGAATCAACTTCCAGGTGCACAAAGGAGAAATCCTGGGCATCGCTGGCGTCAGCGGAAACGGGCAGAGCACGCTATGCGATGCAATTGTCGGTTATCGCAAACTGGATGAAGGAAAAATTCTGCTCAACGGTGAAGACATAGCCGAAAAGAATATCCGCGAGCGCATCAAGATGGGGATCAGTTATGTCCCCTCCGACCGTCATCGTTTCGGTTTGATCATGCCAATGGCGCTGGACGAAAACATGATGCTGAAGTCCAGTTTTGAAAAGACATGGACCCGACACGGTCTGATCGACAAGAAAAAGCTGGATGCATACACAGATGAGAAGATCCGTGAATATGAAATCAAAGCGACCGGTCCAGACGCGTTCGCCAGAAGCCTTTCTGGCGGCAACCAACAAAAAGTGATTCTGGCTCGCGAAGTGGACATGGGCAGTGAAGTGATCGTCTTTGACCAGCCCACGCGAGGATTGGATCTCGGCGCAATTGACCATATTCAGCGAACAATTCTTAACGAAAAAAACAAAGGCAAGGCAATCATCCTGATTTCAACAGAACTATCTGAAATCTTTGCCCTGTCTGATCGGATCGCTGTAATTTACAAGGGAGAGATTCTGGGCATTTATAAGAATCATGAACTCGACACCCAGAAAATCGGCTTATTAATGGCTGGATATACGATGGAAAGAGGTAAATCATTATGACCAGTAAAATGAGAGATTTCCTGGTCACAAACATCCTGGCAGTGGTGGCTGGTCTGGTCGTCAGTGGGCTTTTGCTGCTCTTCCTGGGCAAGAATCCCATCGATGCCATGTTCACCCTGTTTGGTTCGCTTTTCCGAGACGGTTATACTTTTGCCGATATCTTCGTCAAAGCCACACCGCTCATGTTCACCGCGCTGGCATTTGGCTTCACCTTCAAAGCCAATCTGTTCAATATCGGCGCGCAGGGACAGTTCTACATTGGCGCGGTCACCGCAGTTGCCGCTTCCCTGTTCCTCGAAGGAAAGGTTCCCGGATTTCTGGCGCTGATCATCGTTTTTATCCTGACCGTTCTGACGGGCGGGCTCTGGGGCGCGCTGATCGGCTGGTTGAAAGCGAAATTCAACGCCAACGAGTTCCTGGTCAGTATGATGTCGACGTATGTTGCACTTAACATCATGAACTACCTGCTCCGAACCTTCCTGATGGAGACCAAGGCAGAATATCCGCAGACCAACCCGCTCGACAAATCCGTCTGGCTGCTGACGATTGCTCCCGGCACGCGGCTGCACATCGGTTTCATCCTCGCCGTGCTCGCATGTATTGGCATCTGGATTCTGCTTTACAAAACGCCATTCGGCTTCCGTATCCGCACCGTCGGCAGCAATAAAGACGCGGCTGAAATGGCGGGCATCAACTCCAAGCAAATATTCGTCATGGCGTTTTTCATCAGCGGCGCGCTGGGCGCGTTGGGAGGCTTTGCTGAAGTGAACGGCGTCCAGCACATGCTGGTCCAGAACTTCAACTCAGATGTCGGCGCAGCGGGCATCGGAATCGCCATCCTGGCAAATGGAAATCCCATCGGGATTATCTTTGCTTCGATCCTGTTTGGCGCGCTGAAAGTAGGCGGCAATATCATGGGGCAGCTTTCAGGCATCCCATCCAGCATCATTGATTTGATGCTCGGCTTTGTCATGGTCTTTGTCATCCTCTCTTACTTTGTCCGTGAGATTATGGAAGACCGCCGCGAGAAAGCCAGACTCAAGAAGGCGGTGACCTTATGATCGAATTACTGACCCGAACCATCACAATGGGAACGCCGCTGTTGTATGGTTCCCTTTCCGAGGTATATGCAGAACGCAGCGGCGTGATGAACACAGCCATTGAAGGCATCTTCCTGATGGGAGCCTGGGCTGGTTTCGTGGGAACCTACATCACCGGCGGCAACCTGTTCATTGGATTGATCTTTGCCATGATCGCGGGCGTTCTGACCGCTGCCCTTTACGGTTGGATCACCATCTATTTGAAGCAGCACCAGATTGTCACCGGCACCGCCCTCAACATTCTGGCGCTCGGCATCTGCTCGTTTTTCCAGCGCGTTCTCTTCGGCGTTCCCGTGACGCCCCTGATCGTGGAGCCGCTGCCGCAAATCGCGATCCCCGTTCTTTCCAAAATACCGGTGCTCGGTCCGGTCTTCTTCGACCAGAATATCCTGACATACATCATCTACATTCTGGTGCCCGTGGGCTATTTTATCCTGTATAAGACATCCCTCGGTTTATCCATCCGTTCCATCGGTGAGAATCCAGAAGCAGGTGATGTAGCAGGTCTCAAAGTGGACCAGATTCGCTTCCTGACCATTCTTGGTTCCGGTGTGCTGTGCGGGGTCGGTGGAGCCTTCTATTCCGTCGGCTACCTTGGATTGTTCACCACCTCCATGATCGGCGGACGCGGCTGGATTGCCTTCGCCATCTGCTTCCTGGGGAACTGGAAACCGTTCGGCGCCATGGTGGGCACCTTCATCTTTGGTCTGGCAGAAGCATTCGCCATCTTCATGCAGTCAAGCGGCAGCTCGATCTTCCCGAACGAGTTGTTCATTGCCCTGCCCTATCTCCTGACGATCATCCTGACCATCAGCCGCAAGTCATTCAACGTGCCTGCGAAGCTGGGTGTTCCGTACAAGAAGGAAGAGGGATAATCCTCTTCCACCATCGAACTGCCTGCTCCTTACCGGAGCACAGGCAGCCCGCAGCACAAAAAAGACGCGCGAGTTCGCGCGTCTTTTTGATTCATGATTTCCTTCAGGCTGGCTACCAGCTTTCGATGGTGGTTTCGCCGGGACGGGGATAGAGCCGCCGATGCAGATCGACCGCCGACATGCGATGGTGATCGCTGTCTTCATAGCGCACATCCCGGTCGATCACCCGCCGTTCCTTGGAAGAGACCAGCACCACATCCGATTCAATGGTGCGGGCAGGGTAGATGATCAATCCCGACCCAAGACGGCAGTTGTGCCCAACGCAGCTTCCCAGAACCGGGCGGTTGGAAACATCCAGCTTTCCATTCCCATCGCGGGCGCGCAGCGGCGCAGAGAGCAGGTTGAAATCGGTAAAGGTGGTACCGGCGCCAATGAAGGTATTCCGACCCACCACGCACATTTGCAGGCAGGTGTTTTGCGCCACCATACTGTTATCCATGATGGTGGTCATGAACAACGAGGCGCGGAACGGCAGAAAAGTGCCATCTCCAACCACGGAAAGCATCAACTGGCAGCCCTGCGATACGTTAACATTGTCGCCAATGATGCAGTTTTCGATGACCACTCCCGCTCCGATGGTGACGTTATCGCCAATCGAGGTGGGACCATGGATCACAGCAGACGGGTCAATGACGCAGTTGCGCCCAATACTGACCACACCGGAACATTCCAGCACCTGTTTTCCCTCAAAAAGCGCCTTTCCGAGCACACCCAATTTGAACCACGGGTCGCGCTCGAGGAGGTCTTCATAACGGGCGCCGCGTCCAAACACGCCAAAGACCGAGTCGACGATGAAAATATGCACCCAGGAATCAATCGCGATGAATGAGCGCAGCGGCACCTGATACACCAGATCGCCACTGTCATTTGCCATGTACGTGGGGATATGATAATAACCCACCTCGCGCGTCTGCAAATCCACCACCAGCGGCTGGACATCCACTTCGGGTCCATGGGGGTAATACCACAGGTCGGCGTAATACAGGTCACCGGCGCGGGTGTATGAAGAGGAAAGCGGCAGGCAGTGCTCGCGAAAAGCGCCGTCTGTCAGCGAGAATGCCGCCCGCGATGCTTCATCCCGTTTTCTGGCTTCTTCGATGAAGGCGCGCACGTACCCTTCGTCGAAGTAAAGATTGTCGCGGTAAACCAGGCAGGGTTCGTCGGTTTGCGGCAGGGGATACCCCGGCGGCAGTTCCATCTCGTGCGTGGTATAAGGCGCAAGCACATCGCGCTGCGCCAGCCATAGGGGCTTGTTCTGAATACGCAGATCGCGCGCCGGTTCATTAAACGGACTGAGGGATTTCTTTTGCTGTAAGATGATCTTGAACATACCCGCTGCTCTCATGCATCCAGGGTTTGCTTGCTCAATTCAATCACACATGCAACCGCACCCGCCGCAGCGCACTGTGTTTCGGTAACGGCATATAACTTTCCACTGCTTGCCCAATACGAAAACTCCTGCAGCAACCCCACCCAAAACGAGCAGACAGCGGCATTTTCACTGCGCCCGGCGCAGAATGGACACACATCCACCACCCAGCGAAAGGCGTGGGGGGTATCTTCCACGTGAATATGCTTTCCAGAAGATTGATTCAGCGTATCCGCCATCAGCTTCATGCCGGTACGCAGGCGCGCCGGGGTGGGCAGCAGGCGGAAGGCGGTTTCAGTCACACCACTCAGCCTACCCAGGGCAGTCAGTCCATAAGAAAAGCAGGCGCGTCCGGTTCGCAGCTCCAATCCGCGCCCCCCGCGTTCACCATAAAGACCTTCAAGCGCAGCAAACAGACGCCCGGTATCCGCGGGAGATAAACCCTGCGTCATCGCTTCCGCCGGAAGGTGCGCCAGATTGCTCAACGCTGCCATCCCCGCCTGCCCGACGATCTCTTCCATCCCCTGAAGGATAATGCCGGTCATCTGCGGAGAAAGCCCGCTAAATGGTTTTTCATCCGAGGTCATTGAGTTTGTATATCCTGATCCAAGAAGTCTTTGAGCTTTTCTTTGAAGGATACCGGTTCATCCAGCATGATAAAATGCCCGGCATTCTGGAAACGCTCAATGCGGGCGTTTGGAATGCCCGACAGTAAAGGCTGCCACTGGCGCGGTGAGACAATATTGTCGCGGTTGCCAAACATACCCATCACCGGGATCTTCAATTCAGGCAGCCGGGGGCGCAGATCGGTGCGGCGCAATGAAGCGATGCTGACGAGAAACGATTCGAGTGTTGTACGAGACAGATCGCGGTCCATCATATCCGAAAAACCAGGCGAAGGTGAAAT
>JBDKTF010000068.1:0-9506 GCA_039680295.1 Anaerolineaceae bacterium | reverse complement strand
ATGGCAGGTGGATGCGTTTCCCAACGCCGTAAGGTCCGCCGGTCCATCCCGTGTTGATCAACCAGACATTGACGTGGTGCCGGGCGATTTTTTCACCCAATAGCTTCGCATAGACAGCGGGATTGAGCGGCGAATATGGCGCGCCAAAACAGGTGGAGAGAGTTGCCTGAGGTTCCATCCCCAGACCTTTTTCGGTACCCGCCAGTTTGGAGGTATACCCGGATAGAAAATAATACATTGCCTGTTCCGGCGTCAGACGCGCCAGAGGAGGCATCACGCCGAAGGCATCTGCGGTGAGGAAGAAGACGTTGCGTGGATGACCGGCGTGCCCGGTTTCAACGTGGTTGGGGACATAATCAATGGGGTAGGCAGCCCGGGTATTCTCGGTGCGGGAACCGTCATCAAAATCGAGCGCACGTGTAACTGGATCGCAAATGACATTCTCAAGAACGGAACCAAAACGCTGCGATGCGTCCCAGATGATTGGCTCGAATTCGCGGTTAAGGTGAATTGTTTTTGCATAACATCCACCTTCGAAATTGAAAACGCCGTCATCTCCCCAACCATGTTCATCATCCCCAATCAGACGACGTTCTGGATCGGAAGACAATGTCGTTTTCCCTGTGCCGGAGAGACCAAAGAAAAGAGCCGTGTCGCCATCTGCGCCTACATTGGCGGAGCAATGCATGGATAACACACCCTGACGGGGTAAAAGGTAGTTCATCACGGAGAATATGGATTTTTTCACTTCTCCGGCATAAGAAGACCCGCCAATGAGGATGAGGCGGCGGGAAAAATTCAATACGATGAAAGTACCTGAATTGGTGCCATCCAGCTCTGGAGACGCTTGGAAGCCGGGCGCCTGGAGGATCGTAAATTCAGGCTTTTGCTTTACGGCGTTTTCAGGTAGGGGACGAATGAACAGATCCCTGCTGAAAAGACTGTGCCAGGCGTTTTCGGTAATTACACGAATCGGCATGCAGTATTTTGGGTGTGCACCTACCTCAAGATCCTGCACAAAAACATCGCGATTCTGCAGATAAGCGGTTAACCGGGCAAAGAGGCGGTCAAACTGCGCATCACTGATGGAGCGGTTCACTTTGCCCCACCAGACATCCTCTGCGGTCAATTCATCCTTAACGATGAACTTATCGTTAGGCGACCGACCGGTATATAACCCGGTGTTTACAACCACAGCGCCTTCGCTCGAAACGATTCCTTCTTTCCTGCGGATCACTTCCTCTACCAATGCAGGTGAGCAAAGATTCCAATAGACATTTGCAAGGTTCTTAAGCCCGTGATTGTCCAGGCTGAAGGAATTGGGTGTTCCGTGGTTGTTCTCCATCAAACGAATGCCTCCTTGTTGTCTCGATGAGATGATGAATCGGTTTGAATCCGGCGAGCTGCTTACTGCGCTGTGCCGGTTAATCGCGGATACCAGTACCAGAGAACGTCCATGGCGGGTTTGCCATGCACAGAGCTGGAAACATCCTGCAAGGCAACCGGTGGATAGAATCCCCGGGAAACCACACCAGAAATCCATTCTCGATCATTAATAGCGGCAAGGACTGCGTTATAGATATCCACCTGTTCCTGCAGATTCAGAGTCACGCCTTCGATTGAAGCATTTGGACGGGCAAGGTAACGGGTTCCAAGACATCCTTCCAAAGGAGAAGGAATGCAGGCAGCTGAACTTCCGGTCGCAGATGGGTAACTCAGCCCCAATATAATGGGGAGGTTGAGGCTTTCCCGAAGGGGCTTTACCTGATCATCCAATTGTGTGGACAGCGTGGCTTGCATTTCATCCACGGTGGGAGGGGTGCTGTCAGAGAGCTTTTCATTCCAGAGCAGGTAAATACCATCCACATCCTTAAGAAATTCAGGAGCCTGGCTGATGGCATTGGAGGGCAATGCCCAGAGTATGGTTCCATCGAAGCGCGAACGGACAGCAGCGATGATTTTCTCCCAGCGCACTTCGGCGTCTGATGGAACACCAGAAGGTGAACCATCCGGAAGGGTGCCAGAAGGAAGCGCGGGGGATAACCATTCTTCACCGCCCAAAATTAACGCGGATGCCTTTGTTTGTGCTGCCAGATCTGCATGGTAAAGGAGGAAAGCCTCGTAACGTTCAAACCAGACGTTCCACCAGGCAAAGTCACGCGGGGCGGTCTGCCACCAGGCGTCATAGTCTAACGGCAAACGAGGTGTGGGGAAGATGGCAACATTCAAACCTTTTGCCTGCGCGGTTTGTATCGCAGATGTTGAATCGCTCCAAAGGGGATCGGTTCCGGGGACCTGTTCCAAAATCAGGGGATTGTTGCGAGTAAAACTCCAGGTTGGTGTCAGATAGATCCAATTGGAGCCGAAGTTCTTCACCTGATCAAATGATTTTGAAAGACGCGGCTGCCAGGATGGGTGATATGCGGCTTGGAATTCGATACCCGCTGTGAATGTCGCTCCGCGCGGATTTGCATCGGCAGCGGTGACGGTGGTTGGCGATGATGCAGGAGTCCACCACATCCACGAGGCAATTGTGTCTTTGAAATTCTGGGTCTCTTTGCCCGGGGTAAATGAGGGACCCGTGGCGGATGGACCGGCTGTGGCGCTGTCATCCGCGCTTCCGCACTGGTCATTGCGGCAGTATCGGTATCCAACGCTACCCAGAATATTCATTGGGCTGTAAAGTACATACAGCCAACGGTTGTTACCCAATGACCACATTGGAATTGGTTCCATCCAACCGAAGGGAGAAAATTGGATTGAAACCGAGTCGTCTGTCGGGGTATCGGCAGGCGCTTGAACCTCAAAGCTGACCGGGGTGAAGTCACCGGCGCGCCACGATACAATCGTATCCTGTACTGTTACATCATGATCGGGGATGATTAACTGGCGGGTTTGAAATTGCCCTCCCGCAGTTTGTTCAGCATTCCAAAAGCCATCGCCCAACGTATATTTATAGCGTAAATCCATTCCGACCGGCAGTTCCAAGGTGAGATGGTATTTACCATCTTCGGCAGTGGTAAGAACTGGCATGCGGGATGCGATCGTGCTCGCGCCGCCAGCAAGATCGGAGAAAGTATTGCCGAGTTGGAGAAGATTCCCTGCCATGCGGATGGGAGCACCAACCACGTTTTCCGCAGGCGCCTGTACCTCAAACGTTACCCTGACAAATTGAGCAGGGGAAAGCGAGAAGGTGGCAGGCGTGGTCGAATCGGCGGCAACCGTTGCACCCTGCTGAAAAGGTTGATAAACCCCATCCAGAGAAACGGCTGCGAGATTATGGGTGCCCGGTTTCAAACCTTCGAGGATATAACTGCCATCTGATGAAGTAAGGGTTGAGGATCCACCCGCGGTGACCAGAATATTTGGAATTGGAGACTGGTCGGCAGCGTTAAGAATTTGCCCGGTGATGCGTCCGGTGGGTCCAGCGTATAGTTTGTCATTCCATGCAGCGATTACATCCGTCACTTCCATGGGGGTATTCACTTGAAGTGTACGATAACGAACCTGGCTGCCGGTGGAGGTGTATTCTACCGCAGCGGGGTTTCCTTCACGTGAATAACGATATTTCAACACTGAGCCCACAGCCACAGGGATTTTTATACTGTAATGCGTTTCATCCTTACGCTGCAATGGGTAGCGCGAAGAATTAAATGCCAGACCCGTAACTTCGTCCAGAAGATTGATATAAATATATTGACCCGAGGAAAGGGCAGAAGGTATTTCTACCGTGAGGATAACTTCTGCCAGATCGAGGGGTGTTGGCGAAATGGGTGTCGGCTGGGTTACGGCAGAGGGAGATTGCGCGAATAAATTGCATCCACTCAAGAGGATTGAGGTGATGGCGAGCAGCGCAACCAGATTGCGCAAGGATATCGACAGAATAGAATTCCGATATTTGTTCATGGTTCACCCTTCAGCACTGAATGAGGTTGACATGAAGGATTTCATACAACATCCATGCCAAATCCGACTGGATCGCCAAGACGATATGGTATCTTTTTCCGCGGGGTTATCAACCGGTCAGGAGGATGACCAACCCTTCTTATTCTGTCTGATCGGTATCTGACTTCAGACGAGTGCCAAATGTGTTGTGAATTTCTACCTGACGCACCGCGAGACTCCCCAACACACCATTGACAAAGCGTGGTGAACTATCTGAGCCATACATTTTTGCCAGTTCAATCGCTTCGTTGATTGCTACTTTTAGCGGTGTCTGCCCCTGAACAGCGAACTCCCATAGCGAAATGCGCAGGATGTTGCGATCAATGACCGCCACCTGGTCCAGCGGCCATTCAGGCGCTTGCTGGGAGATAAAACTGTCCAATCGTTGGATAAGGGGAAATACACCAAAAACAATCTGGCGGCAGAAATCGCCCAACTCTTCTTCGAGAGGCGTATCTTCCAGACGTTCATGGAGTACTTCTGCCGGTGAATGACCGGTCAGATCGATTTCGTAAAGAACTTGCAAGGCAACGCCGCGTGCCTTGGTGCGTGATTTCATAGGTTCTCAGGCTTCTGATGGTTGGGTTTCAAAATCAATGTCTTCGATATGGATATTGACGCGCCCAACTTCCATTCCGACCATTTCGGATATGGCGCGAGCGACCTGATTCTGGATGGTGCGGCTGACATCACGGACATTGACGTCGTTGCACAAGACAACATACAGGTCCGCATAAACGGTGTTATTCTCAACGGTAATGCGAACGCCTTCGGAACTGCCGCGTTTAAACAAACGATCCACGCCGCCGGGAATGTTGCTGAGGCGATTGACGCCCGGTACGCGAAGCGCGGTCAAACGGGCGATGGAAAGCAGGACATCGGGCGCAATAGTTGTTTTGCCAGGGGGGCGACTATTTTCAGGCATAACGACTCCCAATCATAAATCAAATCTGAATAAATACTTCAACCCGCATATTATAACTCATTTGATCCCTTCTTGCGAATGCCGATCAAGGCAAAGCTGGAGAGCAGGAAGGCTATACCGTAAATAGCGAAGAGAACAACGTATCCTGCGCCAACAGGGGTTGCGATGTGATGGGTGACGCTGTCGGCAATCGGTCCGCCAATGTAAGCGCCGATGGCGCCTGCCCCTGCGCCCGCCAGGTTGGAAATTCCCATGTATAAGCCCGCATGTTCTTTTGGAACGATGGAGACCCCCAGCGCCCAGTTGGCGGGGTAAAACAGACCGGCTCCCAACCCAATGAAGAAACCTCCAGCAAAGATCCAATTGATATTCGGGACGACAAGACAGAGCAGTGTGCCCAGAAAGGCGAGGAAACCACCCAGCGCAGCCATACGGCGGGAACCCAATCGTTGAGTAAGCCATCCGCCGGGACGCGCAGCCAGGAGAATGGCTGCCCCGACCACCACAGCCAGGTAGGATGCAGGTTGGGCTGCCTGTTCATGCTGGTACCCTATGCGAGCCTGCAGAAAGTAAACCGCAAAACTGGCGATGTTTGTGATGCCAATCAGAAATGCCAATCGATTGATGACCCAGAAGGTGAAGCCTGGAGCGATCTTGCCTTCCCGTCCGATTGCAATGCGAATGCGGAGCCATACACCCACACCGGCTGCCAGGAGCATTGCCAGCACGCCGGCTCCACCCACGAGAGCCATAAATTGAACGCCATCCTGACCGAGAATCAGGCGGGCATCGATCTGTCGGACCAACCAACCCGCCGCCAGAATACCCACCATGAATGCCCCTGCCATGAGCACCAATCTGAAGAAGGATTTCCAATCGGCAGGGTGTTCAGGTTTGTCGATGGGCGTCTCATGAATTTTCATTGTGAGCAGTGCACACAGGAAAACAACCGCAAGAACAATCAGAATTCCACCCCAGAGATTGCCGTGGCTGATCAATGGGGCAACTGACAAGGAAACCAGGATGACCGGTAGCGGGGTCTCAAAGATCACTTTAACCCCAGACGCGATGCCGCGTTGTTCTGGCGGAACCAGATCGGGAATGAGCGCTTGTTGCGCCGCCTGGGTATTGTTGGAAGCTACATTCAGAAGAATGACCAATGCAAACAAAGTCCAGAATCCGGTTTCGCCCGTCAATTGCGCAGACATTCCGATGAGGATGAGAACAAGCATGCTGGCAAGCGAACCCGCAAGAATGAAAGGTCTGCGACGTCCCCAGCGAGAGGTGCATTGATCTGACAGAAGACCTGCCAGCGCCTGGACGAGCAGGGCAACCATGAGCGACCACAGGCGGATCGTTCCGAATGCGCCGGCTTTGCTGGTTTGCCCAACAAATTGTTCAACCAACAGCGGGGTGATTAAAGGCGTGGTCGACTGGATGATGGACGATAATCCCAACCAGTTGATGTTAATGAGAAGATGATCTGTCCAACGTGGGGATGTTTTCAGTGTCTTCAATCAAAACTCCAGATGGATCAGGATGGACTTGCAGTGATTTTATTAATAAAATTCAGAGTGAGTTGGACCGCTTGATCCAGTTCATGATCAAGCAGCAATACATGGGGAGAATCTTCCAACCAATGCAGTTCTGTTCGGGGATTCCCAGTTTGTTTCAGGATGATTTGACCGCAATTGGGGTCGATGGTTTTATCTTTACGTCCCTGGACAATCAGGATGGGTTGGTGAACCATCGGTAGTTTTTTAGTAACTTCTCGCTGCAACCGGGAAAATTGGCGAGCGGCTTTCAGTGGATATACTGTGTATCCCTGCCAGGGCAAACCGTCGTCGACCACTGGTTTGTCATGGATATCGGTCAGGTAACTCAACCAGACCGCTTTCTTGAGACGTGGAACCCGGAGCGCTGGCGCATATGCCAGCACCCCGTTGATTTCGGGATGCTGACTGGCGAGCCAGAGCGCCAGAATTGCCCCCATGGATTCACCGCCGACATAGACGGTCTGGCAGGTGTTTTTCAGTTGTTGGTAGGCATTTTCAATTGCTTTGGTCCAATCCTGCCATTTGCTGCGATTCATCTCTTCCACCGTTGTTCCGTGACCCGGAAGAAGGACGCCTGAAATTGTAAACCCCTGTTGATGAAGCCGCTGCGCCAGCAGACGAATTTCGGCGGTGGTGGCGGTGAAACCGTGGCAGAGCAGGATGCCCGTTTGATTGCCTTTCCAAAAGAATGGACCGCCTTCCAGTTGAGGATTCTGATACCAGGATGGTTTCATACCTTTTCTCCCGCGCAATGATCAACGTGATGATAAGGATGGCTGAAATTCGGGGACCGTGATGGTCGCCAAAGGCAGTATGGCGATACGAGGATTGGGTGGCAGGGTTGATAGTGCCTGGTTTACCGCAGATTGAAGATCGGGTGCAGCGTGAAGCAGGAGTTTTTCCAGTTTTTCGGATGGTATTTCAGAGACGACGGTTACATGAACCCGCGAGGCGTCTCGTGCGATCTGGAATGCCTTATGAGGACCCACGCGAAAGCCTTCACGCTCGAATTTCGCAAAGACCTGATCGAAAGAGGTAATCCCTTTCATCCAATCCTCATAACTCTGACTGCCAATGCCTTCTCCACAGGCGGTGCAGAGAATGACATGCCCGCCATCCCGGGTGATCATCGCAGCATGTGTGAGGGCTTTTTGTGATTGGTACAGATTGATGTCCTTGGGATATCCGCCAGCGGATGCCACTACCAGATCATACTGCCCATGGATGGGCACCTGGCAGATTTGACGCGAAAGGGGAATACCAGCCTGCATGACTGCTCGGGGCTTGCCTGCGACAACCGATACGATCGCCTTTTCATTATTCAGGATGGCATTCAACGCAAATTGGACACCGATTTTTTCGCCGATTTCTTCGACATCCTGCCGCATGGGATTGTCATCATAATGCCCACTGCGAGCGTTGGGGTGGGTGATCATGGCGTGGTTGTGATTGATGGTATCCCGCCCGGTAACACCGATGGACGCGCTTTTCATGCCACCCGAAAAACCCATGAAATGATGCGGTTCGATATTTCCAACGACAATTTTGAGATCGGCTTCAAAAAAAGTGCGATTGACCCAAACGGGGGTGCCGCGGCTGGTGGTTCCGAGGTTGACCAGATTGGCTGCATGATCACAATCATGTGAGATCACCGGATAACGCGAGATGATTTCTGTTGGGAGAATCTTTGAAAACTCTTCCGGATGCATTGGTGTGTGTGTGCCGGTGGCAATCACCAGTTGAATTTTCTGCGGAGGTATCCCCAACGCTTCCAGCGCATTCAACAGCTGAGGAAGCAAGTCGCGGTGCGGAACGGGGCGGGTTTTATCATTGATGGCTATTGCAGCAGAATGAATCCCCTTGAATTGGGTCAAAGTGATTCCGCCAACCGGGTTTTCCAGTGCGGCTCGAACCACCCGCTGCGGATCTTCTGCGGCGGGGCGATCCTGCGGATGAATGATATCTATCTGCGCAGATTCTGGTAGCACGCAAGTTTGTAACGATTTTCCATAAGCGAGCTGAATAGTTGGCATATGCGCACCTTGATCAATCTGTATGTCCAAAGCGAAGCAGGTAAACGGCGATCCCAAAAGCGATGGCAACATTGAGCGAACGTTTGTATCCTTGCATCGGGATGGAAACCACCCGGTCGCAAATCCGTAGAATGCCTGGATCTACCCCGGCGACTTCGTTTCCCGCAACCAGAACAATTGGCGCAGGAGGGAGCTGGCGAACAGCCGTGGTCAAGGGGATGGCATTCTCGCCCCCTTCCAACGCCCAGAGTTCGTATCCGCTGGCTTTCAACGCCTGTGCTACCTGCAACCCATTGGGATGACTTTCCCACGGCACCTGAGTTTCTGCGCCCAGGGCGGTTTTTACCAGTTTGGGATGCTCGGGGGTTGGTGTGATGCCGCAGAGATGCAAACGACGTAAACCGGCTCCGTCGGCAGTGCGGAACATGGCGCCCACATTGAACGTACTGCGAATGTTATCCAACAAAGCCTCTACCCAGGGTGAACCGTCAGGCGCTATCGTTTCAGGTACTTTTCCATTTTCATACGGCGCTTCTGCCTGTCGTGTAGATGCTTTACAGATGGGGCAATGTTCCGCTTTGGGCTCTGATTCGAGCGCCGGAAAGCGGAAGGCACATTCTGGACGGGTGCATTCGCGGATTTCAAAGCGAGGGGCAGGCATAATCAATCACGCGTCAGTTTGCGATAGGTGATCCGGTGCGGACGTTCTGCTGCGGATCCGAGCCGATTTTTCCGGTCGGCAAGATAGTCGCTGAAATTTCCCGGGAACCATATGACCTGGCTGTCGCCCTCAAATGCCAGAATATGTGTGGCTACGCGGTCGAGGAACCAGCGATCATGCGATATTACAATTGCGGACCCGGCGAAGTTTTCCAGCGCATCTTCAAGAGCGCGCATGGTATTGACGTCCAGATCATTGGTGGGTTCGTCGAGAAGGATGAGGTTGGCGCCAGATTTGAGCAGCTTGGCAAGATGCACCCGGTTGCGTTCACCACCGGATAGGGTACCGACCAGCTTCTGCTGGTCACTACCAGTGAAGTTGAAACT
>JBDKTF010000160.1:0-4112 GCA_039680295.1 Anaerolineaceae bacterium | reverse complement strand
TGATTCCACCTGCCGCGATGTCTGCAAAGGCGACGCCAGAAGGGGCGCAGTTTGCAGCGGTGGCGGTTCTGGAGCTGCCCCACACGTTTCTGACGCCCAACCTCGAAGCCCGCCAGCGTCTGATGCCGGGGCAGACGATGGTGTTTGAATGGACGGCACAGCCAGACGGCAGCGCAAAAAAACTCGAAGGCAACCTGTGGCTGCGTCTGAATGTCCAACCGTCTGACGGCGCTGAAATCGACCAACTGCTTTCGGTGCAGCCGTTGGAAATACCGGTGGCTGCTTTGTTTGGCTTGGATCGAAGTGTCTGGCGCTGGGTGGGCGGAGCTGGCATTTTTATGGGAATTGTGCTGGCGCTGCCGCTGCTTGATTTCTGGTTTTTTCGGCGGCGTGGACAAAAGAGCTGAAAAGGCGAACGGCAGGGAGCTTGTGAAATATATCCTAAATAGGTAATTATAATGACTATACACCCATATGGATGTATGATGTTTTGATAAAAAAGATAGTTATGGTAAAATGTTTTCCTAGGCTCAGATTATTTTCATCATTGTCTGGGTTTTCCCCCTTGAAGGAGCAACTATGCTGACTGATTGGATGTATATCGGAATTTTTATGCTGGTAGCTGCCGGTTTGCCTGCTGTCGCCATTGGTATGGCTGGAATATTGGCGCCACGCAAACCGAATGCGCTTAAGGACACGACTTATGAGTGTGGCATCGAAACTCAGGGGAAGTCCTGGATACAGTTCAAAGTTCAGTATTATTTATTTACCCTGATTTTTTTGGTTTTCGATGTCGAAACGGTGTTCTTGTATCCGTTTGCAGTGGCATACGACCAGCTCCCACTTTATGCTGTTCTGGAAGCGGTTGTTTTTATTCTGGTGCTGGTGGGGGGACTCCTGTATGCCTGGCGCAGAGGCGCGTTGGAATGGGTCTGATGCCCAATTATCCCAAAAGCTGAAAGGAATACTCCTTCCAGCTTTTCGTTTTATGTATCGGGTTCGAAGTCACCCATGCGGTCAGAAATTTGAACGTTGTTAATGAAGGGACTTCGGATCGAGTTTTGGAATAAAACACGACTTGTTTTTAGGAGCAGGCTATGTCTTTTTGGAGAGATCCGATTAATTTCATCATTCAATGGGTGAAGACGGTGCTGGAGGGTTGGGGGGCAGGACCCGACGGTGTGGTCTTCTGGATGAATCTCCTCGGCGCTGTGTTGGTACCTTTACTGGCAATGTTTTTCTGCCTATTCCTCATCTGGTACGAGCGCAAAGTTTTGGGACGTGTTCAGGACCGCCTGGGACCCAACCGTCTTGGTCCGTGGGGAATCATTCAGCCCATTGCAGACATGCTCAAAATCTTCACCAAGGAGTACATCACTCCGCAGGGGGCGGACAAGGTGATTTACAACCTGGCGCCCATCCTGTCGGTGGCGGCAGTTCTGCTGATCTGGGCGGTGGTGCCGTTCCAGCGCGGTGTGTACGGCGCGGATTTGAATGTGGGCGTGCTCTATATCATGGCAGTGGGTTCGATCGGCGCGCTGGCGGTATTGATGGCAGGCTGGTCTTCGAATAATAAATACGCCGTGTTGGGCGCGATTCGCTCGGTGGCGCAGTTGATTTCTTATGAAGTGCCCATGACGCTTTCGCTGCTGGTTCCGGTGATGCTCTCGCACTCGATGAGCATGAACGACATCGTTGCCAGCCAGGATGTATGGTTTGTCGTAACGGTTCCTTTTGCGGCGTTCATCTTTTTCGTCAGCACGATCGCCGAAGTGGGACGTTCGCCGTTCGACCTGTTGGAAGCCGAATCGGAACTTGTGGCAGGCTACAATGTGGAATATTCTGGCTTGAAGTTCGGCATGTTCTACGTGGCGGAATTCTTACATTCCTTCACGGTCGCCATGCTCTTTTCGGTCATCTTCCTGGGCGGCTGGCGCGGACCCGGCGCAGAATCCGTTCCGATCTTGGGGTTTGTATACCTGTTCATCAAGACCATGGCGGTTTACTTCTTGAGCGTTCTCATCCGCGGGTCTCTGCCGCGCTTCCGCATTGACCAGATGATTAACCTGAACTGGAAAGTGTTCGTGCCGCAAACGCTGGCGGTGGTGATCTTTACGGCGGTGGTGGATAAGCTCATGGTGGGCGCGCCGATGGGATGGCGCGTGGTGACGCTGCTGGCGGTGAACGTGGTGATCGGGATGATCATGATCGTGATGCTGGGCAAATTTGCGCACGGCGAGCGCGAACGTCAGTTGAGATCTGTGAAGCGCACAGATTCTTCGCCGGCGTGATCTTCGAATTGGAGTGACCTTATGAGCTCTATGCAGATTATTTTTTTGTTTGTTGCAGCAGTGGTACTGGCGGCTGCGGTGATGGTGGTCAGTACGCGTAAAATGCTGCATTCAGCGGTCTGGCTGATTCTCGCGCTGTTTGGTGTGGCGATCCTGTTTGCCCTGATGCAAGCCAATTTCTTCGCCGTGGTGCAGGTCGTGATCTATATCGGCGCGATTGCCATTCTGGTGATTTTTGCCATTATGATGACCAGCCATGTGATGGAAGATGTGGGTCCGCAGGTGAACCGGCGTTGGTGGCTGGGCATCCTTGCCGCGTTGGCTGTGTTTGGGGGTCTGGTGACGCTGCTTTCCAGTTGGAAGGGCTTCACCACGGCGCTGCCGGCGCTGCCGCAGCTCAACATCACAGCCGAACTGGGCAAAGCGCTGGTTTCACCGGATGGATATCTGGTGCCGTTTGAGGTGTCGTCCATTTTATTGCTGGCGGCGCTGATCGGCTCCATTTTTGTTGCAATGGAAAAGAAGTGAAAGGAGCGGCATGATTCCACTTTCCTGGTTTCTTCTATTCGCTGCAGCGCTCTTTTGTATCGGTCTTTACGGTGTTCTGACCCGTAAAAATGCCGTGGGCGTTTTGATGGGCGTTGAATTGATGCTGAATGCCGTCAACGTTAATTTAGTGGCGTTTTGGCGGTATCTGAACCCTGATCAGGTGGCTGGGTTGGCATTTGTGGCGATTGTGTTTATCACCGCGGCTGCTGAGGCGGCGGTGGGTCTGGCTATCATCATCTCGGTTTACCGGCGCCGCACCACGGTGGTGGCGGATGATATCGATCTGCTCAAAGGGTAGGTGCGTGCCATGAATATTGATACTTTGATCTGGTTGATCCCTCTGCCGCCTCTGGTGGCATTTGCTGTGATTATGCTATTCACCCGCCGTTTTCGCCGAGTGAGCCATTCGATCGCGATCGGTGGGGCGGCGCTTTCGTGGCTGGCGAGCATGGCGGTGGTTTACCGCGCGCTGACCACCGAAGGTCTGGCAGAACACCCACTGGGTTCGGCGATCAATTGGCTGCCAATGGGCGAAACCTGGCTGCAAGTTGGCGTGCGTATCGACCCGCTTTCGGCGGTTGTGCTGTTCTTCGTCGCCTGGACGGTGCTGATGATTTTCATCTACTCCGTGGGCTACCATAATTTTGGTCAGCCGGAAGGCGCTGAAGATACTGCCGGGCTGCCGCCCAAGGGCGCGGATGTAAAAGATGCCAGCGGGCATACCCACCGGGTGCCTTCGGTGGAACCGATGTACACGCGCTTTTTTGCCTTCATCAGTCTGTTCGCGTTCGCCATGTACACGCTGGTGGTCAGCGACAACCTGCTCACGCTGTATATCGGTTGGGAAGTGATGGGTCTGTGCTCGTACCTGCTGATCGGTTTCTGGTACGGCAAGCCTTCAGCGCGTGAAGCGGCGGTGAAAGCATTCCTCACCACCCGCGTTGGCGATGTGTTCATGCTGTTGGGCATTGTCTTCCTGTACTTCTCCACCGGCAGTCTGAGCTATTCCGTTGTCTTTGATCCGAATACCATCCAGACGCTGGCAACCGCCCAGACGAATGTGCTGGGGCTTTCAGCTGCGGGACTGATCGGTCTGCTGCTCTTCATCGGCGTCATTGGCAAGTCAGCGCAGTTCCCGCTGCATATCTGGCTGCCGGATGCCATGGAAGGTCCGACCCCGGTTTCCGCGATGATCCATGCGGCGACGATGGTTTCGGCAGGCGTTTATCTGGCGATCCGTGTTTACCCGCTGATTTCGGCTGGATGGGAACC
>JBDKTF010000612.1:0-2418 GCA_039680295.1 Anaerolineaceae bacterium | reverse complement strand
AGTTGATCAGGCGGGGTCCGCGGTAGATCATGCCCTTCTCGTACAGGCTCACGAAGGATTCGCGCACGGCTTTCGAGAGCCCCGCGTCCAGTGTAAAGCGCTCGCGGTCCCAATCACACGAGGCGCCAAGACGCCGAATCTGGCTGGTGATGATGCCGCCGTATTTATTCTTCCATTCCCAGGTGCGGCGCAGAAATTCCTCGCGTCCGAGGTCTTCGCGGCGCAGATGCTCCTCGCGCGCAAGGTACTTTTCCACCTGGAGCTGCGTGGCGATACCGGCATGATCCACACCGGGGATCCACAGGGTGGGTTCGCCCTTCATGCGGTGGTAACGAATCATCAGGTCTTCCATGGAAACAAACATGGCATGACCCAGATGCAGCTCGCCGGTGACGTTTGCCGGAGGAATGGCGATGACAAAGGGCTTTTTGCTGGGGTCGAAACCGGGCTGGTTGGGATCGTTGCTCGGCTTGAAAAAGCCGCTCTTTTCCCACCAGGCGTACAGCCGTTGTTCCACGGCTTTGAAATCATAAGCTTTGGGTAATTCTATTTTGGACATTCGCACTCCATACACCATGGTTCTTAAATAAAAACGCCTTCCGTCCATTCGAGGACGAAAGGGTTCACCTTCCGCGGTACCACCTCCATTCATCCGCCGCGCGGGCAGATGCGCTCAGTCCCTGACCATCATCAGGGGGATGCTGTAACGGGCTCACCCGTGCCGGTCTACTCACCCGTGGTGGGGATTTCTTCGGCAGTTCATCCAGGCGACTTCTGCGGGGGATTACTGGGGAGGCTTTCAGCCGGGGCGCTCCTTCTCTGACAGGTTTCTGCCCGCTTACTCCTCCTGGAGGGATTCTTTTTCGATTGTGTTTTTATTATAACGAGGAACCCCCAAAAAGGCAATGCGAACCCAACGAAACCCTTTTCATAAGAGCGAGAGGTTTCATCCGCTGCCGATACTTATAATCGATCCACCAGGAAGTTAAACTCTTTCTTCCGCAGATACTCTTTTCCTCGTTCGTTGGTGATTTTTTGCCCATCCGGAACGATTGTGTCGATCAAAATCGCCAGGTCCAGACCATCCAGGCTGCTTCCCGAATCTGCTTTCTCTGTTGCGGCGCCTGCGGAGGGTGAATGGCTCAGCAGGCAATTCTTCAGGTTGGCATGGATCAGATGGGCGCCTTTCAGATTGGCGTTTCTCAAATCGGCGCCTTCCAGGTTGGCTCCGTCCAGACGCGCGCCGCGAAGATTGCACCCAGATAGAACCGCTTCACGCAGATCGGCATCCCGTAAGACCGCTTTGTTCAAATTTGCGCCGGTGACTCGGGATTTAATGAGCTGCGCCTTCCCCATTTTTGCTCTCGTGAGATTCACATTTTCCAGATGGATTTCATCAAGATCAGCTTCTGGAAGCATGCTGCCGGTAAAATCTGCGCCGCTCAAATCGATCGGTTCTGTGCCGGTCAACCATCCTTTTTGATGGAGAAAGCGCAGCAGTTCGCCCTTTCCTTTTTCGTCCAGATCCGCCAGGACTGCCCGAACGGCATCCGAGATTTTTTGCCGGATGTCCGCCGGTATCTCTGCCCCATCGGGGCGCATTGCCAGAATCGCGCGCTCAACGCGTTTCAAAGCTTCCCTGCGCTGCGCCGCGGCATGCAGTTCGGCTTCGCGTTGATTGGACTGTTCCGTTTCACTTTTCAGTTCCTGGTCTTCCAGCCAACCCGCGCCAAGGACGACCAGCAACGGGAGGATCATCCAGTCGATCCCATTCAGAAAGGAAAAGGTCTGGTAGCCGCTCCATCCCATCCATGCGATATCTCCAAACCCTCTTAACGCGGCAGCCAGCAGCGTCCACGCAGCTACCCCAATGAATCCAATAATACCGGCAACCCGGATCCATCCCCATTTATTTCTCGGCTTACCAAGAACCGTCATGTCGAACCTCGTTCCTGTTGATCGGAGGTATCCGCCGGGATCGTGTAGAGCCAGCGGTGGAAACCCAATCTGTCAGCAGCCTTGCCGCAGTGGGCAGATCACCGGCTGAGTCGGGGTAGTTGCGCCAAATTATATCAATTTACTCCAACAAAAGGCAAGATAATCAGGACGTGTTTCGCTGCAATCTGCGCATCTGCTGGGAACCAAACTTGCAAGGGGATAATTGGTTTTACGAGAGCTGATTTGCGAATGGCATGGATGATTGGCGGGGTTGGAATGGTTGTAAATCCTCTGCTCTCTGACTATAATAGATGCATTAATCGGCAGGTGGGATACCGGTGTCATTCGCCCAAGTGGGCTGGTTTCGGTTTTGATCTGGATGGCTGAACCATGATACGATACTAACCCATCAATGGGGGTTGACCTGGACACGAACGATGCGACCCGCGTTTTTAATAATGATGATGAGTTCCCCAGGCG
>JBDKTF010000481.1:0-4101 GCA_039680295.1 Anaerolineaceae bacterium | reverse complement strand
TCCGTTCTGGCACATAGGGGAACCTATCGTACCAGATTCCGGTTGCATCCCGAATGGCAGCAGCCACAGCTGGGGCAAACGGAAGAACGGGCATCTCGCCCAAACCAC
Source organism: Anaerolineaceae bacterium (assembly GCA_039680295.1). Classification (GTDB taxonomy): domain Bacteria; phylum Chloroflexota; class Anaerolineae; order Anaerolineales; family Anaerolineaceae; genus JBDKTF01. Next base: position 3,993 of record JBDKTF010000481.1, on the reverse strand, counting down.
GCGCTCCCCACGGACCGCGTGGATCAGGGATCTCTAAAACTTTCTGATCCATCGTTTCAGGAATCTCGAGAACAGTAGGTATCAGATATGTCGAGAAATTGGGCGTTCGAACATATCCATCCTGTTCAACAAAGTTCTCCATCAAGGCATAACCAAACGATTGGATCAATCCACCCTGCAACTGCGCTTCGACCTGCATCGGGTTGATGGCTTTGCCCACATCGTTGGCGCATAGTACGCGCAGCAAGCGCGTCTGACCGGTTTCCATGTCCACTTCCACTTCCACAGCTTCGGCGGTGTAAGACATGGACACCATCGGATCGCATTGTCCGGTCTCTGGGTCAAAAGGTGTTGTTTTCGGCGCCAGATATTTGTGCGCCACAATCACCGGACGCTCTTCTTCGTGCCACTGCTTCAGCGCGATCGGTGCAGCTTCTGCGATGGCATTCCCGATCATAAAGGTCATGCGAGAGGCGGATACAGCGCCGCTATCGCCGCTCATGCTGGTGTCTGGATTCATCACCGTTACGCGTTCCAGGGGTACGCCCAACGCATCCGCCGTCATTTGCCGAACCACTGTGTGGGTTCCCTGCCCGACTTCGGTAGCGGTATGACGCACAATGACGTGCTCAATCTCTGACTTGCCGTGTAATTCCAGTGTGATCGAGCAGTTTTCCTGATATCCGGTTCCAAAACCCGTGTTCTTAAACGAGCAGCTGATCCCCATGCCTCGGCGCAGATTGGGTTTCCCCGGGACTTCATGCGAATACGCTGCCGGTCTTTGCCAGCCAGTTGCCGTCTTTTTCCAACCCATATCCTGTGCGCACTCTTCCAAAACGGGTTTCATGGTCACGCCGGGCGGGAAAGACTCGCCTGTGGACATCTTTGTGCCGTCCACAGCGATATTGCGCATGCGCAGTTCCACCGGGTCCATTCCCAACGCGTCCGCCAGTTTTCCTATCTGCATTTCCGCCACAAAGGCGCCCTGTGGTCCACCGAAACCACGCATCGCGCCGCGGGGAACTGCATTGGTGTACACATCGTACGAATCTACCTTTACATTGGGTATTTCATACGGACCGGTGACATTTAACATGGTAACCGTGGAGACAACGGGTGTCGTGAAAAGATATGCTCCGCCATCTGCAATGATTCTGGCTTCAGCGCCGGTGATGGTGCCGTCTTTTTTCGCTGCCCAGCGGGAGTAGACCTTCATCGGATGACGTTTGCAGTGATCCAGGGTCGATTCTTCGCGGTTGAGAACCACTTTTACGGGGCGTTCAATGCCGCGTTCATGCAGTTTCATTGCCGCCAGACCCAGAACAATTTGCACGCCAATATCTTCGCGTCCGCCAAAAGCGCCGCCGATCGCGGGGTATTCCACGCGCACGCGATCTTCTGGCAATCCCAGGGCATGGGCAATTTCTGTGCGGTCCTTATGTGCCCATTGACCGGTCACAATCATCGCCACGCGACCTTCTTCATCAATGAACCCCACACCCGACTCGGTGTTTAAGAAGGCATGCTCCTGCGCAGGGGTTTGATAAACACCCTCGACAATGACATCCGCTTCACGAAACGCCTGATCGGTGTCGCCTTTGCGGATTTTTTTATGCTCAAAAATATTGCTGCCTCGCCCCGGATGCAGGATCACCGCGTCTGGTTCCATTGCCTTTTCGGGGTCGGTCACCACCGGCAGGTCTTCAAACTCCACCTTGATCAGGCTGCGCGCAGCTTCAGCAATCTCTTCGCTTTCAGCGATGACGATCGCAATCTTGTCTCCCGGGTAACGTATACGATCTGCATATTTGATCGCCGAACCAGGTCCAGCGAGGACTGCCTGATCCGTGATGTAATACCCATATTCGTTGACCGGGACATCCCGGGCAGTCAATACTGCCAGAACACCTTTCACCCGTTCCGCTTCGCTCGTATCCAGTTTCTTGATGATGGCATGTGGACGACCGGCGAATAAAATCTTCATGTACGCCTGACCGGGTAAATTGATATCCGATGCGAATTGGGTTTTTCCTCTTACTTTGTCCAACGCATCCACACGGACGGAAGATTCACCAATGTGGTTCATCTAAACCTCCTAGTGTTCCACACCCGCGGCAGTGGTTGAAACACTAACCGCGTGTTCAATGGCTTCGATGATCTTGTAATATCCCGTGCAGCGGCAAAGGTTGCCCGAGATGGCATGGACAATATCGTCATGCATAGGATGAGGTTTCTCTTCGAACAGTTTTGCCGCCGACATGAGGAACCCCGGCGTACAGAACCCGCACTGCACCGCGCCATATTCAATAAACGCGGATTGCACAGGATGTAACACGCCGTCTTTTTCGAGACCTTCCACCGTGGTAATTTCTGCGCCCTGCGCGCGCGGAGCCGGCACCAGGCAGCTCATCACCGCCTTCCCGTCCAGCCATACTGTGCAGGCGCCGCATTCTCCCTCGCCACAGGCGACCTTGGTGCCCGTAAGCTGTCCTTCATCACGCAGCAAATGAGCCAGCGTTTTGTGCTGCCCCGTGGCAAAGGTCCGCAGTTGACCGTTGACCACTGCCTGGATGGGCTTTGAATCGTAGTAACCGCTATCAAAAGACAATTCCGGCGTCTTTTCAGTCACCAGCAGAACCGGTTCGTCGGGTAATTGAACCAGAACATCACCATTAGCCAGCGCTTCCAGTCCGCGCCGCACAAGCACGTGGGTCATTTCTTTGCGGTAATTTGCGGAAGAACGAACATCCGAGATGGGCGTGGCTGTCTGGCTGGCAAATTCCGCTGCCTTCGCAATCGTTTCCACCGTCAGAGAAGAGCCCGTCAGGCAATTTTCAGCTTCAATCGAATGGATCACGGTCGGCGCAACTGCTCCCAGAATAACCGCTGCCGATTCGACCCGCTCGCCCGCCATGTGCAGGACAAGCGTTGCATTGAGCAGTGAAATGGCTTGGGCATTGCGCAGCGCCAGCTTAAGGAATACGCCCCGATCTGAAGACTGCATCGCCGGGAAACGGATTTCCGTCAGCATCTCATCCGGGCGCATCACCGTCTTGCGCACGCCGGTATAAAATGAATTGAGATCCACCCAACGTATTCCTTCAGTGGACCTCAAACAAACCTCTGCATTTAAAGCCATCAACGGGCTGATGGTGTCATTGGCAGGAGAAGCGGTAATCAAATTGCCTGCAATCGTTCCGCGGTTGCGAATTTGCGGTGAACCAACCTGCCAACAAGCCTGCACAAGGGGAAGTGCTTTTTCACGCAATAATTTGGAACCCAGACATTGGTTGTGCGTCACCAACGCGCCGATATGAATGACCCCCTGTTCGTCTTCTTCGATGGTATCCAGACCCCGAATACGGGAGATATCCACCAGTGTTTCAATACCCTTTCGAACGCCGCGTTCCAACTCCAGCACCAAATCGGTCGCGCCAGCCACCAGACGGCAGGCTGCCTGTTTTGTTGATAGAATTTGGAGAGCTTCACTTATTTCTGACGCGATAAAATATTCTTTCCACATAAACCTCTCCTGACCTGTTGTTTCTACCGCCATAAATTGAGATGGCATTTCTCCATCCCGAAGCTCATCGGGGCATTCAGCGGCTTTACCCCATCCGAGATTGAGTCGGAAGAGGTTGTCAAAGCCGACTCAATCGGATGGGGTAATTCACCAAATGCGCTTTATTCCCTGAATGAGTAAATACTCCGCATGTATGAAACTCTATTCAGACAATAACGCATTTTCCAACAAAGGTTTTTCAAGCGGCGGGCGTTTTCCACTTTCCACCAGCTTCAAGCACACCGCCACCGCGTCCTTGGCGTCGCGTCCGTATCCGTCCGCGCCCACCTTCTCCGTCCACTCGGGGGTGATGGGTCCGCCGCCCACGATGCAGTAGAACTGATCGCGTTTGCCCATCGCCGCCAGTGTGTCAATCACCTGCCGTTGGTACGGCATCGAGGTCGTGATCAACGTCGACATCGCGATGATGT
>JBDKTF010000288.1:0-9079 GCA_039680295.1 Anaerolineaceae bacterium | reverse complement strand
TAGCGACCCAGGCGGGTGCAGATATCCAGGGTGTCGTAGACGAAGGTGGTGAACGCCATCAAACCAAAGGAGATACCGAAGGCGGGGCTGACACCAATTAACTTCATGAAGGAGCCGATGCCGGAGGCATAGACGAAGTTCGGGGATTTGGCGAGCAGTTCGCTGTCTTTGGTCAGGATCATCACGGTAGCGAGGGCAATCAAAGCCACAACGCCTTCCATGAGCATGGCGCCGTAGCCGATGACCTTGGCGTCGCCTTCGCGTTTGAGCTGCTTGGAGGTGGTACCGGAGCTAACCAGCGAGTGGAAGCCGGAGCACGCACCGCAGGCGACGGTGATAAACAACATCGGGAACATCGGGAACCAGAAACCCTCACCCATGGGTTTCGTGAAGGCGGGATACTGGACCTTGAAGCCGCCGAAGAGAACACCAATGGCAGCCACGAGGACTGCTGCGTACAGGAAGTAACCACCGAGGTGACCGCGGGGTTGGAGCAGCGCCCAAACGGGGACGATTGCCGCAATGAAGCAGTAGATCAGGATGATTACGTTCCAGACTTTTTGAGCTGCCAGCGGGGTTTCCAACCCCAGGATTTGCTGGAGGTTGAAGGGGATGTATTGACCCACCCAAATCGCGACGCCGACCAGGGGCAGGAAGATGATCGTTGCCCAACCCAGAGAGAGCTTGGTGTAGCGGAGGAGCAAGCCCATGATGATGGGCAGCGCCAGGTAGAGCATGGAGGAAGTGGCGATTGCGCCGCCGCCAACCATCTGTCCATTCCCAATGTCAATGGTGTTGACAAAGGAAGCGGTGGTGATATCAGTGAAGGCAACGATGATCATCACCAGGGTGACAAAGATGAACAGATTGAACAGCACCCAGGCGCTTTGTGAGACGTTGGTGCGAACCGTTTCCGTAATGGAGCGAGCCTTATTACGGACGGAGGCGACCAACGCGCCCATGTCGTGCACGCCGCCAATGAAGATTGAACCAATCATGATCCAGATGAGGGCAGGGACCCAACCATAGGCAATACCGGCGATGATGGGACCCGTGATTGGTCCAGCGGCTGCAATGGCGGAGAAGTGCTGCCCCAAGAGGAACTTGGGCTCAGTGGGCACATAATCCAAGCCGTCTTCCATCTCAACAGCGGGGGTTACATTCTCGTTATTGAGGAAGAAGACTTTCTTGGCGAGGAATGTGCCATAGGTGCGGTAGGCGAGGTAGAAAACCACCGACGCACCCAATACGATGAAGATGATATTCATAAAAAGGACCTCCCGGCGTAAGAGCGCCAATATGAAATTTGAACCACACTGAAAGAATGCCAGCGTGATTTTGAATAGCCGTACGTTATGAGGTTGTTGCCAGTAAAGCGGTCAAGCTGTTCTCTCCAGGTAATGTGATCGTGCCATGTTCTTGGAGATTCAATGGGAGGAAAGTAAAAATTGATCGAACTGATCAGGCACCGGCCGTGCTTAATCTGATTTTAATGAATCAAGGGAATAATTCAACGTGGCAAATTGCATATAAATTCATGACTTATTTCAGGTGACGAGAAAATAATTATGTGATCCTTTGTCGCATGAGAACAATTAATCGATGAAATGACATGGAGACAGGGTTGACAGCATATTTTTGGGTGCGACATGAACGGATTCGTCGGTTGAAAAAGTAAAAAAACGAAGCCAGTGCGCCAACAAACAAGGTTTGTCCATCTTTTCAAATCACACCCCATTTTTTCAGAATGATAAAACGATGAGCGTATTGACAAAATCCAAAGATGCGAAGTACAATAAATTCGTTATTTTCGGGTCCTTATGAAAAAGAAACTTACTTTCCGTCAGCAACAATTTTTGAGCCAATTCCTGGATATCTATCGGGATTTGGATCATTCCGTGCATTATGCAGAGGTCGCCGAACGTCTGGGCATTGGGAAAATTACCGCTTACGAAATGCTGCGTCTGTTGGAAGAACGCGGGCTTGTGAGGGCAGAGTATCAACCCAACCCGGATCAACATGGTCCGGGTCGATCAGCGGTACTCTTTTATCCGACCGAGGAATCCACCCGCCTGCTGAATCGTCTGGCAGGGGATGCGGACAGCCAGGAGGATTGGCAGGCTGTCAAAGATCAAATTTTGCAGCAACTGCGGGAAGGAAAAGCCGATGACTACGAGGAGCTGCTTTCCAATCTTCTATTGCGTATTCCAGAGCGGCGCTCGCCCCTGATTTTCGTGACCGAATTAATCACCGCAGTGATTCTAACCATGGATACCATCCAGGACGCGCCAGAAATTCATGCGATGATGGAACGCCTGCAACGGATCGGATTACCCCAGGAGATCAGCCTGAGTGTTCTGGGCGGTGTCACGATGCTCCTTTCTGTATTGGAACGCGCCAACCGCCATTTTTCCACCACGCTGCTGGCTCAAGTCAATCGGTATGAAGACACTCTTGCGCAATTAAGCGAAGAAAGCCGAAAACAATTAAGTGAATTTGCGCGCGAGGTCGTTCATATTCTGTGCAGATAAATTTTTTTAACCAATATATTCGTTAATTTCGGAAAAATAAGACATGAAATACGATGACGATCACAGAGAAGAGCCGTCTCCGTCTCAAAGTCTCACAGGTGAGTATCCAGAGAGGAGATTTCAATGAGATGGACGTTCTGGTTGGGTCGCATTCTGGCGCGGCAATTATCTCCACATCAACTGGTTGATCTGGCAGCAGATGCATGGCTCCAGATTCGAGAGCGCCTCCCTCGCGAGGAGCGGGTGGATTTCTTAAAAGGTGCGGTCGAGAAATATCTCGGTGTATTTCTGGATGACCTATCCCGCGAAGAACGAGCGGCACTGATGAATTCGCTGCTGCCGCTGGCTGCCCGCGAATTTCCTTTGACTGACCTAGATTTTCTGACCGCCTTTCCGCCTGAAGCGGGTGGAGGGTCCTCCCCGGCGAATTGAAAACAAGTCTGTGATTCGCGGGAAATCACCATGGAACGGGCAAATTTATCAGGAACAGGCACAAACAGACATACAGATTTTTCACCATGGAGGTAATCAATGGAATTAACACCCGGCATCAAAAAAACAGTTACAACCGTAGGAACAGAGTGCATGGTTTCCACCGCCCCATTGCTGGCTCGCTCTGAGTTTTTACGAAAATCCGTCTTAAAAGCCATGCAAAAATACGTCCTGGCTGCGCGAAACACACCGAATCAGATGGACATTCCCAGACCGATCGGGGTAGATGAGGACCGCCACGAGTTTTCCAATGTGATCTGGCAAACGGCGGATCGCATTCTGGCGCAAAACCTGTCCCGCCCGTTTTTACGAAATACGGGGCGTAATCTTGTCAGCGGAATCATGGTGGATGGGGGACAACGAACGGCAATGTCCCAATTCCGCGAGACCTATGGCATTAATCCACCCGGGTTCTTAACCTTGAGCCCTGGAAAAGCGTGTAACCTGCACTGCACGGGGTGTTATGCCAATGCGGGCGCAGGTGCAGAAAAATTGGAATGGCGTACCTTTGACCGCATCATCACCGAAGCCGAAACCCTGTGGGGGGTACGTTTCCTTGTGATCAGCGGCGGTGAGCCGCTGGCTTATCGATCCGAAGGGAAAGGAATTCTGGACGCTGCTGCGAAGCATCCGAATGTCTTTTTCCTGATGTATACGAATGGAACCTTGATTGACGACGCGATGGCAAAACGGCTGGCTGAATTGGGCAATGTGACTCCGGCGATATCGGTGGAAGGTTGGCGGGAAAGGACCAACGAACGGCGCGGTCCAGGCGTGTTTGAACAGGTACTGCAATCCATGGAACGTTTGCGCCGTGCCGGGGTACCCTTTGGCATTTCGCTGACTGCCACCCGGAATAATGCCGAGGAAATCTTATCTGATGAGTTCATCGATTTCTTTTTCAATGAACAGGGAGTGCTTTATGGGTGGCTGTTCCATTACATGCCGATCGGTCGTTCGTTTACACTCGACCTGATGCCCACGCCAGAGCAGCGCGTCTGGATGTGGAAACGGGTCTGGGAAATCATCCGCCAGCGCCATCTATTCCTGGCAGATTTCTGGAATCACGGTACGTTATCGGATGGGTGCCTGGCATCTGGGCGTTCAGATGGCGGCGGGTATTTATATGTGGATTGGAATGGTACGGTCTCTCCATGCGTGTTTGTGCCTTATTCCCCCGTGAATGTTCGGGAGGTGTATGCCAATGGAGGAACGTTAAATGATATTTGGAAAGATCCGTTCTTTGGCAGCATCCGCCAATGGCAAGGGACCTATCGGAAAGAAAAAGGGAACTGGCTGGCTCCCTGCATTATTCGAGACCATCACCGCGACCTGCGTCGTTTGATTGCGCTGCATGAGCCGGAACCGACCGATGAAAATGCGCGCAAAGCCCTGTTGGATCCCGACTATGCACGCGGGATGGATCAATACGACGATGCCTATCAAACCCTCTCGGATCCATACTGGAAGAAATACTATCTCTTCTCTGGCAAGCCGGGCGATGGGCACAATCAATCCATGCGAGCAGGAAATAAAAATAACGCAGGGTGAATATGGAAAATATGACAAATCCAGATGTTATAATTCCCCGTCATCTTGGGATTATCATGGATGGGAACGGTCGGTGGGCGCAAGCCCGTGGTCTTCCGCGCAGCGCCGGGCATCAGGCAGGTGTACAATCCGCCCGGCGAATCATCGAAGCCTGTGCCGGTCTTGGAATTCAAGTGCTGACGCTGTATGCCTTTTCGACCGAAAATTGGAGCCGTCCGGAAGCTGAAGTAGACTACATTATGTCCCTGGTTGAGCAGTATGCCATCGATGAACTGCCAGAATTGCAACGAAATGGGATCCGCTTTCAATTAATGGGCAGGCGGGAAGGTCTGCCCAACCCGATTTTGAATGCACTGGATCGAATGATTGCACAAACATGCGATAATTCGAGATTGATATTCAATCTCGCCTTCAATTATGGAGGACGCAGCGAAATCGCGGATGCCATTAAGACGATTTTAACCGCCGCTGATCAGGATGGGTTTGATGCTTCAGACCTAGATGAGAATACGATTGCCCGATATCTTTACTGTTCTGATTGCCCTGATGTGGATCTTATCATTCGCACGAGCGGCGAATGGCGATTGAGCAACTTTCTGCTCTGGCGAGCATCCAACGCGGTTTTCATCACCACCCCGGTATATTGGCCTGATTTTCAGCAAGAACATCTTCTGACGGCAATTCGCCGTTATACCCAATTTATTTCAATGCAAGATGCCGTTTCATAGGATTCATAGAAAGTTTCAAAATCATCAGGAGCAATCAAGGAATTATGCCCAAAATTACGGTTATTACGGACACAGACAGCAGCCTGCCCCCACAATTGGCAGCAGCGTACGGTATTCATCAGGTGCCCATCGGGATTCATTTTAATGGAGAATCTTATACCACCGGGCTGGACATCGACGACCATTCGTTATTCGAGAAAGTGGATCGGCTCAAGCGGCTGCCGACAACCTCGGCGCCGAACCCATCCGATTTTATCAGCGAATTTGAGGCAGCGTTCGAACAGGGAGCAGATGAGATCATCTGCGTGTGCGTGTCCAGCAAGGTCAGCTCCACGTACAGCTCAGCGGTGACAGCCCGTGAGCATTTTTCGGGGCGTGAGATCAGGGTGATCGATTCGCTAAATCTGACGATGGCGCAGGGATTTATGACCCTGACCGCTGCTGAAGCAGCACTGCAACATGCGAGTTTAGACGAAATCGTGGCTCTCGTCGAAGAAACCGGCAAAAAAATGCATACCTTTGGGATGCTGCCCACCCTAAAATATCTGGCGCTCGGCGGTCGGGTGGATAAAACCGTGGCGGGATTGGCAGACGCCATCAACATCAAACCCATCCTTACCGTGAAGGATGGAAAGTTGGATATGCTCGAAAAAGTACGCACACGCAGGAAAGCGATCCAACGGTTGCTGGTTCTCATGGAACAGTCTGTTCACGAGGAGAAAATTCAACGCCTGTCTGTGTTCCATGCAAATGATTCCGAGGGCGCCGCGGAAATGGAAGCGCTGGTGCGGGAGGTCCTTCCCTGCCCGGCAGAAATCATCATCGCCGAATTTACCCCCGGTCTCTCGGTACATGCCGGTTCCGGGCTGATTGGAGCCGTTGTACAGACGGTTTAACGATTTTGAACAAAGGTCATGGTGATTTTCAGTCAGGATTGTTATCTGGTTTACTAATGAACCTGTTGAAGGAAGATTTTGAATCATGGAAAATGGATGTGGAATGATTCTTGCTTATGGATGAAATGTGTTGTTGCATTTGGTAAATTCGCAGACAATTGATTGAGTAGTCCCGAAATCTGATCATTTTTCGTAAAGTATGTAGAATATTAACGGTAGAGTTTGAGATGTTTTGATATCAGAACTCTTTATCCATTATTCTATGTATGGAGAATAGATTATGACATCGGAAGAGCTTAACGAGTTGAGTGAAAAGAACACAGTACTTCTGGAACAATATAAACTCTATGTTGAGATGATGGATCGAACCAGCCAGCGAAGAATGGATTCTGGCAAGTATTACCTGACCGTACTCACCGGGATTTCAGCTATTGTCCCGTTAATCTTTGGGGAGAAGAAAATACTAATTGAGGAATTTGGTCCGATATTATTGGTGGTTTCTATTCTGGGATTGCTCATCTGTTGTACCTGGATTTCGAATATTGCATCGTATCGTAATATAAATAGCGCTAAATTCGAAGTAATTTTTGATATGGAGAAGAAACTATCCTATTCATGTTATGCAGAAGAGTGGAAGATATTACAAAAAAACCGCAGTAAAAGGTATATCCAATTTTCGAACGTTGAACAGATCATCCCAATCATATTCATATTACCCAGTCTGGTTCTACTCGTCTATTCGATAACTCTATTGTTCTAACCAATCAAGGGGGGAAAATGGCATATCATGTGTTTATCAGCCACACGAATTCTGACGCCTATATTGCCAAGGCAGTGACCAAGGTTTTAAATGAGACGTTTAATGGGGCGATAAAATTTTACCTGGCGATGGATAACGTGGCAGGGGGTGTGAAATGGAAAGAGGAATTAATCCAAAAAATTCAAAATAGTGATGCGATTATCTGCATTATTACTCCAGAAGCTATTGATAAGCCCTGGATATATGTGGAGTGGTCACCGTTCTGGATGGAAAATAAAAAATGGTATGTATTAGTTACTGATGAAGTGCGTGTGACAGATTTAATTGATCCCATGCGCGATCGTCAATGCGTAGATATGACGAAAATTGACCAGATCAAGGAATTTTTATATTCTTTATTCGAAGATTCTAAGGCGGAGATACCTTCTCCCGAATCTAATGCCAGCCGTTTTGTCAGTGAGGTTTTATCTGCCAGGCGCACTCAAGTACAAGAAACGTATGAAATATACCGAGAAAACCCAGATGATTTACCGAGCGACGATCACCTAAAGGTTAAAATCGCTGAATATTTCCTGCAAAAGAAAGATCTTTTTACTTTCAGTGAGATTGTAAGACGGATACGAGATGATGATATTAAGATTGATCTGGCATTGCGAATCTTTCCTGAGGTTGGTGACGACGTAGTTTATGGCGTTATTGAAAAGGTGCATGCGGCAGATTGCATTGGATATTTCGCTATGGCATTAATTGATAGAGGTTATACCGATTCAAGATTATTATCAATGATTTTAGACAATCTATCGGTAAGCAGCCAACCAGAACTTCGAAAAATTACGCTGCATATGTTATCCAATTCTCAAGAAGAAAGCGATCTTTTTCAACATGTTCTAGGGCTAATCACAAACATGGAGAGTTTGAAAAACATCGTTGGTTATTTAATTGATAATAATCGGATTGATGATGAAATATATGGGGAGATCATCGAACAAATAAATAACTTTACCACCCTAAAAAAGATTGGTTTTCTCTTTATCCATGCTAATTTACAGATGACAGATCAATTCGCTAATTTATTCATTAATCTTTGTAAAAAAACCCCTATAAATGCATGCCACTTATTAGAGGATCTTAAAAAACATGATCCAGACTCATTTGGATACTATCGAAAGCTTATTTATGATAAGGAATTAATTACGGATCCCAGTGTGCTCTCTCAAATAAGTGATCTATAAAGGAAGGTTTGACGGCTGCGGATAGCCGCGTTTTATGTGGTATGAAGGGAATGTTGAGCGCTGCAGAATGATGCATATAAACCAAATTGGGCGATGGTATAATCGGGTGAAAAGGGTCTAAAATCACGATATTGAGGAAATGACAGATGACTTTCAGTGAGGCGCGGCTGCGGCGGGAAGATGAGACGGCGGGGGCGATGATCGAAATTTACTGCCGTGGGCAGCACAAAACGACGGGGGATCTTTGCGCAGCGTGTGACGAACTGCGCACGTACACGCATTTGCGGTTGGAGAAGTGCCCATTTGGGGCGGAAAAATCCACGTGCGCGAAATGCACGGTTCACTGCTACAATCAAAATATGCGCGAGCGGATCCGGGCGGTGATGCGTTACGCGGGTCCGCGGATGCTGCTGCGCCACCCGTGGATGACGGTGATGCATTTGCTGGATGGGAGACGCAAGCCGAAAGCACGTTCAACGCGCACGGCAACCGGCGACTGATTCCCAGCGAGGATAAGATGGAACGACCTCCAAAACGATCGTTGTATCAGGAGATTTATGCGGTGGTGCGGATGATTCCGCCGGGAAAAGTGGCGACGTATGGGCAGGTCGCGAAGATCGTGGGCGGGTGCTCGGCGCAGATGATCGGGTTCGCGCTGGCGGCACTGCAGGCGGAAGACGTTCCCTGGCAGCGGGTGATCAACGCGCAGGGGAAAATCAGCGCGCACGGCGACGGTTTTGGGAACGCGATTCAGAAGGCGCTGCTGGAACAGGAGGGGATCCGGTTCGATTGGGAGGGGCAGGTGGTGGATTTCGAATCGGTGCGGTGGGAGGGGATATAAAAAGTTACCCATGAATATACATGAGAAAAGGAATTATCCACTGATATT
>JBDKTF010000204.1:0-7586 GCA_039680295.1 Anaerolineaceae bacterium | reverse complement strand
GAGGTGGCGCCAAATTCTCCCAGTGAGATGGTGAAGGCAAACGTGGCAGCCGCCAGCAGCGGCTTGAGCAGCAGCGGCAGATCGATCTCTGCCCAAACGCGGCGCGGTGATGCGCCCAGAACTGCTCCCGCCTGGCGAATCTGGGAGGGAATGGAATTGAGCGCAGGCTGGATGGCGCGCACGACGAAGGGCAGCGCCACCAGACTGTGTGCAATGGGCAGGAGCATGGGAAAATTGCGCAGGTCGATCGGCGGACGGTTAAAAACAACGATAAAGCCCAATCCGAGCGTCACCGCGGATGCGCCGAGGGGCAGCATGAGCAGCGGATCAAGCACGCGGTTGATGCGGCTGCGCCGGTTCAATGCGTATGCTGCCAGCACCCCCAGAATGAGGGAAATGCCCACCGTGGTTGCGGCGTACTGCAGCGAATTGCGCATGGCGGTGATGGGGGGGACGTAAAACAGCGATCCGCGCCGGTTAATGAACAGCTCCTGGTAATTTTCCAGGGTGAACCCGGTGGAAACTGCCGCACGCTCGCCGCGGGCAGGTTCCAGTTTTACCACGGAACGCGCAGCCAGCGACAGCAAAGGCGTGACGAGCAAAAGGATGAGCAGAATGGACATCAGGGTGACAGCCAGTTTTTCACGCCAACCATGGGGTGCGCGGGCGCCTGCGCGTTCAGAGCGCGGTGTCAGCGGCACTTTTTGCTGGATGCTTGTCAAACGCGAATATGCCAGTGTGAGCAGCAGCGTGCACATCAGTTGGAAGATGGAAAGCAGACTCGCAAGCGGCAGGTTGAGCATCTGCATCGCCTGAATGTAGATTTCCACCTCCAGCGTGGCATAATGCGGTCCGCCCAGCAGCAGAATGACGCCGAAACTGGTGAAATCGAACAGAAAGACAAGCAGCGCTGCTGCCATGATGGGGGATCGCAGCAGGGGGAGCGTCACCTCGCGCAGCGTGCGCCAGCGATTCGCGCCCAACGCCTGCGCCGCGCCTTCCAAACGTGGGTCCAGACGCGCCCAGGCGTTGCCCACCATGCGGATGACGATGGTGGTGTTGTAAAAGACGTGTGCCAGTAAGATGGCGCCCAGACTGTTTACCCACTGTAAGGGCGGTTCGGCGAGGTTGAAGAGCCCCATCAATGCCAGATTCACCCAGCCGCGCGGACCCAGCAGGGAATTGAAAGCCGCCGCCACCACCACCGTGGGGAGGATGAAGGGCAGGGCGGTCAGGGTCTGCAAGAGGCGCTTGCCCGGAAAGCGAAAACGCGCAAAAAGATATGCCGATGGCAGCCCCAATAACAGGGTCAGCAGCGTGGAAAGCCCCGCCTGGTAAAAGGTGAAGCGCAGCGGTCGCCACAGCGCCAGCAAGGTGGAGCGGGTGAAGAGGGTGGAGAGATCTTCTTCCAATCCCAGGCGGAAGACCGCCAGCAAGGGATGAAAGAAAAAGACCCCCAGAAACGCCGCAGGCAGCACCCACAACAGCAGGGTGCCCAGCGTGTTCCTCACCCGCTCCCCCTTAAAACTCACTTCAACACCGCCTCATTCCAAGCCTGAATCCAGGTTTCGCGATTTGCAGTAATCTCGGCTGAGTCCAGACTGGCGGGTTCCTGCGCGGTCTGGGCGTATTTTTGGAAGACCTCGGGCAGTTTTGCTTCGTTGTTTACCGGATAGACGAACATTTGGAGGGGCATGTCTTCCTGGAATGTGGTGGAGAGCATGAAATCCACGAATTTTTGCGCCAGCGCTTCATGCTGGGTGCCCTTCAAAATGCCGACAAATTCGATCTGGCGGAAGCAGGTATCTTTGGCAGTAATGGACGCGGTGGGCGCTTCTTCGGGCTGAGGAGAAGCGAAGAACACTTCTGCTGCCGGGCTTGAGGCGTAAGAAACGACCATCGGTTGCGGTCCCTTGCCTGAAGAACCGCTGAAATTGGTGTAATAGGCGGTTTCCCACGAGTTGACCGCCACCATGCCATTTGCTTGCAGCGACTTCCAATACTCCATTGCCTGGTCAGCGCCAAAATGCGCCACCGTTGCCATCAGGAATGCCAGCCCGGGGGAGGATGTGGCGGGGTTTTCGACCACCAGCAAGCCCTTATATTCGGGTTTGGCGAGATCTTCCAGGCTTTGTGGAACCGTCAGGTTATGGGTCTGGAAATAAGCTTTATCGTAGTTGATGCACACATCGCCGTAATCCATGGGGAGGGCGCTGTTGGATGAATCGAGTTGAAATTCAGCAGGAATTTTCGCCAACAGGGGAGAGCTGTAGGAAGCGAAAATCCCGGCTTCCAGCGCGCGCGAAAGGAAGGTGTTATCCACACCGTAGAACACGTCTGCCATGGGCGCGTCTTTGGTCAGAACCACTTTGTTCAATAACGTACCCGCGTCACCTGCTTTCATGAAGGTGACTTTGGCGTTGTTCGCCTCTTCGAAAGCCGCGATCACGTTTTCAGAAACGGCGAAGGAATCGTGCGTGATTACCGTCAGGGTTTCTGGTCCGGTGGATTCGGTCGGCTCTGCTGTGGGCGCAGCGATTGGCGCTGTTCCTGCACAACCTGCCAGCAGCACGGCTGCCAGCAACACAGATGCAAAAGACATTCTGGACATCGAAAGAACCTCCAACATAGCCGTGCGTTTCCAATCACCCGGCTGATCGTGTATCACCCGATCTGGCGCATATGCACGCACAACAATAACCCGCTGCGCAGTGAAACCCTGGCGCGGCTGCCGCACAGAACATTGCTGATGCCGCGTGTGCGGTATGGGTAGAGCGTTTCATCACGCAGGGGATACTGCAAACCGTCTGTGGTGACGCCTTCCGCTGGCGCCCCCAACGGCAGCAGCGAAACGGTATCTCCCGGCTCGCCGGTTACGTCTGTCTGGTTGCGGATGAGAAACGCTTCCACCTGCCCATCCTCCAGACGAACGTCCAGCGCGGCGAAGCGCGGGTCTGACAGCAGAAAGAGATTTCCGAGGGTCTGGTCCAGGCGACCGCCCAGCGCGCCGACAAGCAGAATGTGATCGGCGCCGCTTTCCAATGCGGCGTTCATCGCCAGTTCCAAATCGGTTTCGTCCTTGGCAGGGGGGTATTTCAGAATGCGTACACCGGCTGTCTGGAGCGCAGACAAATCGCCGGGGTTCACCGAGTCGAGGTCGCCTATCAGCATGTGCGGCAGCCTGCCCAATGCGCGCAGGTGACGCAGCCCACCGTCGGCGGCGATGATCAGATCGTCGTTTTGCAGCAGGTGTTCCACCGCTGCCGGGTTGGGCAAGTCTCCATTGACAAAGATGACAGCGCGCGAACGCATCAAAACAAAACACCCTCCGCCAGGGAGGGTGAAGGTTCGCAACGTTTTCCGAAACTCCCTCCGCCGGCATGATCCGGATCAGGTTATGCGGGTCGAGGACCGGTAGTCCTCCTCTCAGCCCGTTCGCGGGCTCCCCGTTGGAAATATTTGTTTCTCAAAGTATAGGATAGGTTGAGGTGAATGTCAAGACAAGCAGCGCACACACGCGCGGAATTAACGAACGCGGCGCTTCCACTCCTCTTTCAACTGCAAATTGCGCGGACTGTCGCCCGAAGGCAGGGCAAGAAAATCCGTCAGCAGACGGTTGAATCGGGCGCTTTCATCCAGCATGGGGAAATGCCCCGAGATTTCGAGGGTGATCTGGTGGGTCTGCTCGGGCAGGCTTGCCAGTTCTTCGGGACGTGGAGTTTCCACCAGCAGATCATTTTGCCCGTGAACGAGCAGACAGGCATTGGTGACCTGCGCCGTGGCTTTGAGCGCCCCGAAACGGGAGAGGTCGGTCAGAGATGCCTGGATCGCCCGGGGATCCGTTTTACCGGCATCCTGACGCACTGTCTCGGCGGTCGGTGTATGCGCCAGCAGCCAGTCTGCCAGTTCCGGCAGAGGGGCGGTGCGTAAACGGGGAGAGAGATGGTTTTCATCCATGGGGAAGCCAACCGCCATCAGGCGATCCACCGATCCAGGGTAGCGCAGGGCATAGAGCATTGCAACCAATGCGCCCAAACCGTGTCCCACCAACGCCACCTTCCCAATTCCAAGCTGCTGGAAGAAGTCATCCACCAGCGCCACCTGCGCATCCAGCGTATAACGACGTTCATCATGCGCCGTATCCCCAAATCCCCACAGGTCAATGGCGTACGCACGGAACGAAGTGGATGCGGTTTGCATGCAGGGAATCCAGTAACGCCACGAACCGAGCCAATCGTGCAGAAAGACGATCGGACGCCCGCGTCCCAAGACTTCGTAATGGACGATGTCCTGTTCCAGAACAATCGCACTCATCGGTTAACCTTTTCCTACTTGCCAATCTGTGCCAGAAGGGCGCGAACGCGCTCGACCAATTGGTCGGGAGCAAAGGGCTTGAGCAGATACTCGGTTGCCCCGGCTTCCAACCCCGTACGGATTTCAGATTCCTGCCCCTTGGCGGAAAGAAACACAACTGGAATTTCCTTTAACGACGGCTCCTGCTTGATCTTTTCGCAGGCTTCGTACCCGGTCATGCGCGGCATGCGCACGTCCATCATGATGAGATCGGGGATCTCCTGAATCGCCATTTCAACGGCTTCTTCGCCGTTGCTGGCAGCTACCACCTCGTACCCCGCAAACCGCAGGGTAAAGGCAATCAGGTCGCGGATGTCCCGCTCGTCTTCTGCAATCAAGATTTTAGCCATAGACCGTTTTCACTCCTGTGCCTGGGCATTCAAAATTGGGAACGCCACCGAAAAAGTGCTCCCCTCTCCGGGGACGCCGCTGCTGGCGAACCAGATGCGCCCATGGTGCATTTCTACCAAAGTTTTTGATATGGATAGACCCAACCCTGTCCCGGCGGTTGCCAGCACCAGTGGATCTTCGCCGCGATAGAAACGTTCGAAGATGCGCGGCTGGCGGTCTGGCATGATGCCGATGCCGTCATCCTGCACATCCACTCGCAGCTCCTGCTGATCCGTGAGAAGACGGATCTTAATATGCCCGTTTTCCGGCGTGTAATTATACGCGTTGCTGACCAGATTGCCGATGACCTGACGCACCCGCTCCAGATCGCCGGAAATGCGGGGTAAATTCGCGGCGGTTTCCAACTGCACGTTCATGGTCTTGTTTTCTTCGCTGGACCGCCGCTGGATATCGGCAACCACTTCCTGCGCCAGTTTGTACAGATCCAGCGGTTGGAAGGAGAGAGTGACGCGTCCGGCGTCCAGACGCGAAACATCCAACAGATCGTTCACCAGCACGCCCAGCCGCTCTGTATTGGATTTGACGATGGACAGGAAATGGCGCTGTCGTTCGCTCAACTCTCCGGCGGCGCCCATCAGCATCACATCGACATAACCCTTGATGGAGGTCATGGGGGTGCGCAGTTCGTGGCTGACATTGGCGACAAACTCTGTCTTCAACCGGTCCACCTGAACTTCATGCGTGATGTCGCGGAAGATGGACACCGTGCCCAGCAGTTCCGAACGCCAGATGACCGGCGCCAGGTGCACCGCCACCACCCGCTCGTTTTCCAGGGTGATCTGCTCGGCGTATGTTTCGCTGGAATGGTAACTTTCAGGATCGCGCGACCAGCGGCGGATGGTGTTCAACCAATCACCGCCTGCCTTGCCGAACAAGCCGCTCAATTGATCCATCGATTTGCCCGCCACCTGTTTCGCTTCGAGCCCCAAAATGCGCTCGGCAGAAGCGTTGAAGAGGGTGATATGGTTGCCCGCATCGGTGACCAGAACGCCATCCGCCACCGCTTCGAGGATGGCGCGGGAACGACTGGCTTCGATCTGCTGGTCGCGCAGCATCCCACCCAACCGTTCAGATTGGTCACGAATGAGGTTGAAGAGTTCGGAATTATTGATGGTGATGGAGATCTGCCGTGCGGCGGCTTCCACCAGACTGACCTGATCATTGGTGAACCGCCCAGGTTCAGGATGTGAAAGGAGCAGGCTGCCGAGCGCTTCTTCGCCCAGAACGAGCGGCACCACCAGCAAACTGCGGCAAGTACTGGCTCCGGCGTTGTTTTCCCAACGCGCATCTTCGCTTGCATCTGCCACCAGCGCCGGTTTGCGCATGCGCCTCACCCAGTGCGAAACTTCTTCTTCCAACCGGTAGAGCGGGGATTCCGGTGAAACCGTATCCCTCCCGCCCGAATGATAATATTGTTCCATGGTCCCGGCGCGGTCCAGGTAAATGCCAGACTGCTCGGCGCCGACCACATCGCCCAGCACAGAAAGGGTGCGGCTCATCACCTGTCCCATATCCAGACTGGCGGAAAGCTCGGTGATGACCCGCAGCAGAGTCTCGCTGTTGCGGTGTTCGCGGCTCAGTTCGGCGGTGCGGGCTTCCACGCGCTGTTCCAGATCGGTGGTCAGCAAGCGGGTTTCGGCGAAGAGGCGCGCATTCTGGACGGCGATTCCTGCCTGGTTGGAGATGGTGCGTGCCAGTTCCATTTCCGGCGAGGTGAAGTGGTAATCGTAAGAGGTTTGCACCAGCAGCACACCGTGCAGGTCGACGCCGGTAAAGAGGGGCAGTGCCAGCAGAGAATGGGCGCCGCGCGAGCGGAAGTAGGGCAGCAGCGGTTCCAACTCGGGTTCGACGAACACGTTTTCGGCGTGGAAGATACCCAATGATTGTTGCAGACGCTGGAACAGTGGGGCATCGGGCAGCGCGCGCGGCAGCGGTTGCTTTGTGTCTTCGGGCACTTCCACCACCAGCATGGGATTTTCATCGATGTCGAAGAGCACCGCTGAAACGGCGGACACCTTCAACGCATCAGACAATTCCCGGCAGGTGAGGTTTAAGATGGTCACGGGGTCCAGCGAGGCGGAAAGCTCGCTGGAGAAGCGGTTGAGCAGCGCCAGACGCTGCGAACGTTCGCTCAAATCCGCTGCGCGGCGTACGCTTTCCTCATACAGACGCGCGTTTTCGAGCGCAACCGCCGCCTGACTGGAGAAGGTGGTCGCAGCCTGAACGTGTTCAGGCGTGTAGAAATCGGCTTCGGTCTTTTCAAGAGCGATCAAACCGATCATTTCGTTTTTGGAGATCAGCGGCAGACCCAGCCATGAAAGGTGTTCCATCTCCACCAGGCTTGGGAAGCGCGGGTCGGTGCGCACGTCTGGCGAGAGGATCGCCTGCCGGGTGGAGATCATCTCGCGGAAGAGCAGGCTGTCTTCCACCGCGGCGGTGATCCCCACGCGTTCATCGTTGTCCATGAAACCGTGCGCAGCGGCTACGGTCAGGTTCTGTCCCTGACGGAGCCAGAGCGTGCCCGTATCATAGGGAATCACATTTTCAATGCGGTTGAGCAGTGAAGCGATCAATTCATCGCGCCGCAGCGAAGATGTGAGCGTGCTTGCGACGTTGGTCAGCGCCTGAAGCTGCGCGGCATGCTGCTGCGCGTCCTGGTAGAGGCGGGCATTTTCGAGCGCCAGCGCGGTTTGCTGTGAAAGCGAAATGGCGAGCGCTTCATCTTCGGCGGAGAATGCGGCGGGGGTGGTGAAGTTATCCAGCAGCACCACACCCAGGATGTTTTCGCCTGTTCGAATGGGCGCGAGCAAGGCTGAAACAGG
>JBDKTF010000154.1:0-3179 GCA_039680295.1 Anaerolineaceae bacterium | reverse complement strand
TTGATGTCATCCAACCCCTGCACATCATAATAACGGCACGGACTGAGGGCATCCGAGCCAACCGGAACACCGCGCACTCTGGAAACCTCTTCGGTCACTTTGGCGCCCAGCAGGTGACCGCCCATGCCGGGTTTTGCGCCCTGCCCGATCTTCACTTCAACGGCATCCCCCGCGTTCAAATAATCCACCGAAACGCCCCACCGTCCGGTGGACCATTGGATGACCAGATATCCGCCCGGTTCCCAGACGCGTTTCGTCATCTTCGGGTCGGTAAATCCGCGCGACAGCCAGGCTTCTTCAGGCACCAGACCGCCTTCGCCGGTGTTGGTGGCAATGCCGGTTTGCGCCGCCGCAATTGCCAGCGCCATTTTGGCTTCTTTACTCAGCGCGCCAAAGGACATGGCAGGCCACAGGAAAGGCTGCTTGAGCACGATGGGATTTTCGCAGGTATCTTCGCCAATGACCACTTCCATATCGCACTGCTCGCGGTATTTATCCCGCGGCGAGGGGCTGGAAATCTGGCTGGGAACGACCGTGATCATATCGAAATTCGGGGTCTGCCCGGTCGTTCCAAATCCGCGCAGCAGATATTCACCCGTTTGGGCTTTGTAATGAATCTCTTCGATGGCTGAGAACGTCCAGGGATAACGGGTGTAATATTCCGGTTCGGCAGGGTTGATGCGAATGGCATTGGTTGGGCAGAATTCGGCACAAATGCGGCACCCAATACAGGCATTGAAATTCTGGACATTCATTTCACCGGTGATCTGGTCGAGGGCGTATACCCCATGTGGGCAGACCTCGGCGCAGGTGGCGCACTTGCCCGCCATCCGTGAATTGAGGCAAATTTCTCGGTTAATGCTGACACAATAGGCTCCCACGATAGGCATGTCATCCTCCAGTTTACTATCAGGCAATCAAACACTCACCGACGCCCATTGTTGCAGTTGGGTTGGGGGCGCCGGGGCGTCTAGTGATAAAAAGGTTTTTCAGAGGCTGCCGCAATTTTGGTAAAGGTCGATGGCTCGGCTTGAATATTGAATTTTTCGAAATATGACCGCAGCTTGGCAATATCTTCCTCTGTCATTGGAACCACTTTGGTGTTATTGCCCAGGGAATGGTACTGACCGCCGAGATAAACAGATCCCCGGATGAGATAATTGGCGAAGTTTTCACCGGCATTACCCACCACAATCAGATCACCTTTGAGCATGTAGGTGCCCACTTCATTGCCCACATCTCCATTGACAATGATGACCGCTCCCTTATTCATGGTAGCGGTAAAGTCTCCGGCATTGCCGTGAATTATCACCGTTCCGCCGTAACAGTACTGTGCCGCGCCAAAGCCGACGCTCCCATCCACAATGATCGTTCCGGCGGTCATGCTGTCAGCGGGATAATTACCTGAATCATGGGTTACGTGAATGGTGGCGCCGTCATTGAGAACCCCCAGGTAATCTCCGGCATCCCCTTCGATGATGACCTCGCCATGCTTCAATCCAGCCGCCAGACCGTGCAGGTGGCTGGCATGGCTCAAGGCAAGCGGTGTGCCGTTGGCTTCAGACCGCAGGTAAGTGTTCACTTCATGCAGCGTCTGGGATTTCACATCTTTTGTCTTCATAAGTTATCTCCCATGTCAGAAGATCAACACCCGGTGCAGCCGCGAGGAATGGTTTCGACAATACCGGGTCGAGCCGGTGTGCGATACAACCTGACAAACTGCTGAATGGCTTCTGCGCGTTTCTTCGGATCAACCAGCCCATCCAGCATCAAGATTTCAAGATCCTTGAATGCCTGGGCGCGTTCGCGGCGGTCCTTTTCGCTCGCAGCGGCTTCCAGCGCTTTGAGATCCACTTCGGTTGAGGTTTCCAATAATCCCATCTGAATGGCATTGCGGGCAAAAATATCTCCGGTGAGTGAGCGGATGATCAGGGTGGAATCGTCAACAGGCGCGCCAAGACTGCCTACTGCCAGATCCGCCGATTCACCCAGAAAGTCATCGCATTTCCCGCAGCCCGGACGGGTATAACTTTCAGCCTGCTGGCGCTGGATGGTGCGCACGCTGCCATCCCAAAGGGTGGCTTTCAACCATTGGCGGTCTGGTGAGATCTCCAACCGGCGAACCTGGTCGCGAGACACATTCATGCGCTTCACGAGTACTTCCTCGATCATCTCCGGTTTGAAAACCCCGGTGCAGAAAACCGCCACACTCAACCGGATTGCATCCTGATAGGGTCTGAGCAGCGGATTGGTAGAGCTTCGCAGTTTCCGGATGGCTTGAGCCGTACACGGGGTGCCAATCACCGCGATGTTTTCCATTTTTTGCTCGAAAATGGCTTCATTCAGCACCTCGAAAATCGGCGCCCACAGGTATTGTGGTCCAATGGTGTCTACGATCTGTTCCACTGTGGCGCCAATCCGGGCAACCGGTTTGAGATTCCAGCGATCCAGATCGAGCATGATCATCCCGTCCAGAAGACCTGCGCTCCTGCCGGCGCTGATCACCGCCCGGATCACGTCATTGGGCGCGCCAGAAAACACCGGTCCGCGGGCATGAACCGCTCGAATCGTTCTGGCTTCCAGCGGCATCCAGTGTTCAAGGCGGGGGCAGACTTCCTCGCAAAATTTCCGGCAGAACGAACAACTATCCAGCGTGGTTTTGGATAGCCCGAGGTTCTTTACGCGGGTCTGCCGTACAGGATGAGAATCCTCCTCCCATGCCAGAACCTGCTTCGAACAGGCTGCCACGCACATGCCGCACCCCGAGCAGTTATCAAGATCCCAAACCTCAGTTTCCAAACGCTTTACCATACAATCCTCCTCCTTCTCAAGACATACGGAGAACGATGCAGCTATTTTGAAGTCACCGGAATACGTATCCCGGTCGGCATACCTCCACGATCTGCCATCTCGTCTTCGATCTGGCGCTCGAAATCTTCGAGAATGTGAGCAAATTTCTCACCATCCTGAACATTGAAAAACTCCAGACGCAAGCGCCGCGGATCGACATGATGCTGCGCCAGTTCCTCGTGCAGCACCTCCACCCGTTCCCGGGCATACAGGTTGCCCATGCCATAATGGCATTCGCCCGGATTGCATGCGCCGAGCAGCACGCCATCCGCGCCGTTGAGGAAAGCCCACAAAATATGAAACGGATCAAAACGCGCTGAGCAGTTCAT
>JBDKTF010000572.1:0-6256 GCA_039680295.1 Anaerolineaceae bacterium | reverse complement strand
TCGGGCACGGCACTGGTTCAGACGGTGGGACGGGCGGCGCGCAACGTCCACGGCAAGGTCATCATGTATGCCGACAAGCAGACCGATGCGATGCGCTATACGCTGGATGAAACCAACCGCCGCCGCGTCAAGCAAATGAAGTACAACCAGGAACACAACATCGAACCCGCCAGCATCGTCAAAGCCATCCACGACATCACCTCGCGCCTGTCTGCGCCAGCCATGGTCAGCGAGGAACGAGGAGAATACCGCGCGGGCGGGAAGACTGTGGCGGGAATGCCGCTTTCAGAGCTGAAACGGCTGATGAGCGAGATGGAAAAAGAAATGAAGCAGGCGGCGAAAGACCTGGAATTCGAGAAGGCGGCAGCACTGCGCGATCAACTGTACGAACTGCGCGCCATGATGGCAGAAGAAACCGATGTTTCGCCGTGGAAGAAAGTGCGCCTGCTGAGCGGCGAGGAATTGCCCGAATAACCCCGGGTTCATAGAACCTTCAAAATGGGTTCATAAAATCTTCACAAGTATCCGATAAGATCAGATTATCAACAGATGCAATCCGATCATCTGATTTATAACAACTTGTGGAGGTTTCTGATGAAAAAATTCTTGATCGCGTTAGCGGTGGTAGGCGTTGTCGTGGCTGCATTGGGCACCGCCGGCGTGGTGTATGCGCAGACCCAAACCCCGCCCCAAACCCAGGATGGAACCTGGGGATACGGAATGATGGGTGGGCGCGGCATGATGGGCGGCTGGAACACCGGTAACACCGCTCCGCGCGGACCCATGGTGGGCGCCGACGGTACGACCGGCTGGCTGCACGATGAGATGGTGGCAGCGTTCGCTGAAAAACTGGGCATGACCGTGGAAGAAGTTGAGCAGAAGCTGGCGGAAGGCGTGAGCATGGCGGCGCTGGCGCAGGAAAAGGGGATGACCCAGGATGAGTTCATTACCCTGATGAAGGACGTCCGCAGCGCTGCACTGGCAGCGGCGGTCGAGAACGGCGACCTGACGCAGGAACAGGCAGACCGGCTGTCGCAGCGCATGGGCGGCGCCAATGGCGCCCGCGGACGCGGCGCCGGGGCTGGCTGGAGCGGCTGCCCCATGTGGGATAACGACGACGATTAACAAGATCGACAAAAAAGGGATTGTCTAAAAAAATATGTAGGGGTTGACACGCAGGTCAACCCCTACAGGGAGGGGCGAACCCATCGGTTCGCCCCCTTTGATTCCATTGAAAGCTAAAAATCACTGGTGCGGCGAACGTCAAAGCGGGTAAATTCCCCACTTGGCGACAGCCATTCTTCGCGAACGCTGGTTACAAAGGCGCTGCGCGGTCCGCGGCGCAGACCATCCAGCAGCATGTTCAGCGCCGCACGTTCGCCTTCGGCGGTGACTTCCACATCTCCGTCCATGGTGTTGCGCACCCAACCGGTCAGACGCAGGGCTTCCGCGCGTTCGACCACGAAATAGCGGAAACCGACTCCCTGAACGTGCCCTTCGACGACTGCGTGTAGGCGGGCGATCGTTTCTGCGTTCATTTTGCCGTTCCTTCCGGCAGCGGGGCAGCCGGTTGACGCGTCCGACGGGTGCGCAGGCTGAGCGCCAATGGAACCACCAGCAGAATCACCGCCAGCAGGAAATATGGCGCCAGGTTGATCCAGCGGATGGTGTTGACGTTGATGCCGAGAGAGTCTTTTTGCCAGCGGCTGTCCATCTCGTCGAGCGAGAGATTCCACAGAGCAGCAGGCGCCTGAACGCAGCCCACGCCGTTCAGATATTGATCAATCAATGCCTGCATGCCGGTGGTGCCGTAATTTTTGTGCAGGTAGCGCACGAACGATTCGGACTGCGCATAGGCTAGAAACGCATTGGAGGCATCGCGCGGAAAACTCTGGCACAGACTGCTCATGGGCAGCAGGCTGCTGCTCTTGCGCGCCGCTTCGAGGGTGCGCGGATAATCGGGGTTGGGTGAAAGCTCCGCCATCGAGGCGGTCCCTTCCACCAACCAGGCTGGCAGACTGGCATATCCACTGCCGGTCGCCTGATACAACATCACATGCGTCATCTCGTGGGGAATCTGACGTTCGGCTTCCATGCGCGCTTCAGGTCCGTTGGGAATGGAGACCATGATTACACCGAGATCAGGGCTGGCGTATCCCGCCACCCAGGATTGACCGGCGAGCTGCAATGCGGACTGGAGGTCTGAACTGGATTTATACACGAAAATGTCCAGAGGGGTCTGGTTGAGGGTGAGGGGGAGATTTTGTTGGATGGA
Source organism: Anaerolineaceae bacterium (assembly GCA_039680295.1). GTDB lineage: Bacteria > Chloroflexota > Anaerolineae > Anaerolineales > Anaerolineaceae > JBDKTF01. Next base: position 3,981 of record JBDKTF010000572.1, on the reverse strand, counting down.
CGCCAAGCCATCCTGGGCGGCGCTCATCAGGGTCTGCCCAAAAGCGGTATCCCCATCCGCCCAATGGACGCGAAACAGGGCGTTTTCCAGCGTTTGCCAGGTGAAGCGATTATCCTGATAATCGAACCAGAAAGAGGGGCTGGTCGTTTCCTTGCCGGAACTGTCGGTGATGCGGAACCAGTAGTAAATCCGACTGAAGGGACGCATGGGGTGCTGGCTCAGATCTTCGCGGTAGGCAAAACGATTTCCATCGTTGGCGGTCATTTTGCCCAACCGGGTGGATTCACCGGCGGCTTGCATGAACACGTACACTTCCTGGATGGGTTGGTCGCTTTGAATTTCCGCGTCGAAACGAACGCTCTCTCCAAACTGGTAAGAGACATGCGTATCGTTCACCTGCGCACTGGTTTGCGGCACCGGTGTAAACGTGAAGTTCCATTGTGTGATGAACAGCAGCGCCAGCAAGATTCGCGGCATAGACTCCCCTTAATTCTTCGGATCCTGATCTTCGTCTTCTTCCAGATCTTTTTCGTCCAGGTCCATTTCAATGGCGCTGGTGTCGCTGGGATCGAACCCAAACATATCGAACATCAGTTTTTCTTCGGTGAAACTCAAATTATCGAGGGCATCGGCGATGAAATCGCTTTCCTCGTCGTCTTCGGTTTCTTCTTCCAGGTGTTCCAACAGATCGCGCACACCCTCTCCGCCGATCTGAGACAGCGACCAGATGGCGGTAAAACGCAGATCCTCGTCCAGATCTTCGGCGCCCTCGCCCAAAAGATCCATCAATGGTTCGCGGGCTTCTTCCAGCTCGAGTTCACCGGCGGCGCGGATGGCTTCGGTACGCACATCATCCAGCGGACTGTCGATTTTGGAGAGGACCTTCTCGCCCCACTGCACCGGATCTGCGGTGCGCCCCATGGCGAAGAGGGCGCTGATCTCCCATTCCTTGTCTGAGCGGAAGGCGTTTTCGATCAGCGCTTTGACTTCGGGACGGTTGGAATACCCCAGCGATTCAAGCGCGTGGCGCCGCACCAGTTTGGTGTCTGTGCTCGCCACGATTTCTGTCAGCTTGTTTTGCACTTCTTCTGCCAGTTCAACGGGAATTTCTTCCAGCTCGCCCAGGTAGACGAACATACCCAAGCCGGTGGCGGCAGCACTGCGCACTGATTCAGAGGGGTCTTCGCTGATCATTTTCAACAGGATGGGCGCCAGATGTTTGTCTTCATACTGCCAGAGCATGCGCACGGCGAGCGTGCGGACCTGATCATCGGGGTCTTCCAGGGTGAAAAATGCCAGATCGTCAAAAGAAAGGGTCAGATCGTTGTCGCTCAGTTCTTCCAGATCTTCCAGCAGCGCTCTGCGGCGGGCGGGACTGATTTGATTCCAGACGACTTTGGTTTTTTCAAAGTCTGGACCTGATAGGTCAGACAGGCGGTAAAGGTAAGTTGGAGGCAGCACCTTGCTCTCATCGAGCAAGGCAGCGATGATGACGTCGAAAGATACATTCTTCTCGCTGGGGGTCTTCATAAAACACTCCTATCCGGGTCAGGGGAGAACAATCGGGTTGATAAAATCCTGAAGGGTGATATATGCCATCAATACCAACAACAGGGCGAAACCGATGAAATGGATGAGGTTTTCATACTGCTGTGGCACCTTCTTGTGGAAAATCAATTCAGGTAAAACAAAGAGGATGCGCCCACCATCCAGCGCGGGGATGGGGAGCAGGTTGGTCAGACCCAACGCGACCGAAAGCGTACCGATCAGCCATAACACATTGACGGCGGGTGTTTTGCTCGGCTGTGACGGCGCTTCTTTATCCAACTGGTGAGCCTGTTGATAAATGTCGAACATTCCCTTGGGACCCACCATGCGCGTCTCCTCAGCAGAAACACTGCCGCGAGCGAGCTGGAATGGCAGGGTGACCAGTTGAACCGTTTGCTGGTAAGCCGCCTTTCCGGCGGTGGGCAGCGCCTGCAGCCAGGTGATGGGTTCGTACGGGTTGCTCATGGTGATGCCCAACGCGCCTTCGCCTTCAGGGGGATTGGCGCGCGGGGTGACTTTCACTGCGGCGGATTCTCCATTGCGCTGGTAGGTCAGTTCGATTTCGCTGCCCAGATTGGCTTTTACGACCGCGGATAACTGTTCCATACCCTGGGTGATGTCTGCGCCATCGATGCGGGTGATCAGATCACCGGTTTGCAAACCGGCTGACGCGGCAGGAGAATTTTCGCTGACGCCCACAATTGCCACTTTGCTGGAATTGGGTGCGCCCACCTGCATGAAAACGATGCTGAACACCAGAATGCCGATAAGGATATTCATGCCCGGTCCGCCGAAGAGCACGCCCAGACGTTTCCACGGGTTGGCGGCTGCCAGTCCACCGGGGACTTCGGGGTCATTTTCACCTTTGGGGCGAACGAATGCGCCGAAGGGGATCCAGTTGAGGGTAAACTCGGTGCCCTTCCAGGTGAACAGGCGCACGATGCGGGGCGGGAACCCGAATCCAAATTCTTCCACTTCAATGCCAAACAAGCGGGCAAAGACGAAGTGTCCGCCTTCGTGAAAGAACAACATGAAACCGAAGACGATAATAAACTGCAGCAGGGTAATCCAGAAATCGCTGTTCATGGTGAGTATTTTATCCTATGCAATCCCCGTTCCAGATGGAGCGTGAAACGAGATGAATTTAAGCAAATTATATCCTATCTGGATGAGGCTATCATGAATGATCATCTGAAATGGATGGGGATCGATTTATTTTGCAGAAATGAGGTGGGCGGCAGGACCCGGTCTGGCGGTGATGACGCGCTGGACGCCGGGAAGCTCCTGCAGTCGGGATGTCACCGCGGATTGGACGGCGGATTCGCACAGAACATGGACGTTGGGTCCGGCGTCGATGGTAAAGCAGACTGGCATGCCGCTGCGGCGCCACTCCTGCACTGCCAGCATCACCCCCAGCGTGGCGGACTGCCAGTAATAGAGCGGCGGCTGCGATGTCATCATCACTGCGTGCATGATGGTGCTGTCTTGCTCGACCACACTGGCGAGGGCGGTGAAATCCCGTTGGAGAATGGCGCTGCGGCACAGCTCCATGCGCCGATCGGCATCCTGAACGCGGGCAGCCTGCAAGGGACTGGTGTTCGCCAGGGCATGTCCTTCGGTGGAACCGGTGGTCTTATGCTGCGCGCTGATCACGGCAATGCAATCGCGCAAATCCCAGTGGTCGGCGGGGGCAATGGAAAACGCATACGAGTCCAGATCTCCGGCGCCCATCTGCCATTCCACGAATCCGCCCGGAACCGAGCGGCAGGCGGAACCAGAACCGCGGCGCGCCAGACGCGACAGTTCAGCTTCTGTCAGGTTCAATCCAAGCGCAGCGCTGCCTGCCAGCGCCAGCGCAGCAAACGCCGCCGCTGAGGATGCAATGCCGACGCCGGTAGGAAAGGTGTTGACACTTTCCACATGGGCAAACAGATTGCTCTTTGCCAGACGACGGATTTCTTCCAGAAACAAATGCACCCGCTTTTCGCCTTTGCTGGTGGTCGATGCGTCGTTGAGGATAAAGGAATCTGCCTGAAAACGCTCATTAAATTCAACTGTGGTGCGCGCAGTCAAGCCGTCCAGGTTCATGGAAAGGGAAGGATTTGCGGGTAAACGCAGAGCATGGTCGCGATTTCCCCAATATTTAATGAAAGCGATATTTGCGCAGGCGACAGCGGTCGCAGTGAGATCTGACATTAGATATAAATTACCTCTCTTTGAATTTGGTCAATCTGTTAAGAAACTCCCCTTTTTTTGTTTCCTGCTATAGTGAATATTTCATTTAAGCTATCATGGTCTGCAATTTGCTTCCATGACCAAAACCTGATCTTTCCAAGAAAAAAATCTGGAACACAAAGCCAGACACCTTCCTTTGAAACAAGACCCAATCCGGAGCTTCTCAATCGCAGGGCATAAGATTTTGCCTGTCCGAAA
>JBDKTF010000106.1:0-6185 GCA_039680295.1 Anaerolineaceae bacterium | reverse complement strand
GCGCCAGGGCAAGCATTCCTGAAGAAATCGCCGCTCCAGCCACTGGAATAAAATTGCGGAAGCGGGCAATGGCGAATAATCCCAGGAAGAACAACAGCCAGATGAACTGGTGATAAGAACCCTGCAGGAGAATGGCAAACATGACCAGCGACACCTTCAAGATCCACCGCCAGCCGGGTTTATGATCGAAGGTTTCAAAGATCAACAAGGCGAACCAGGGGAACAGAAAATATCCACCCCAGGTGAGGTGCCCAACAGCGAGATGATCTGTGATATGTCCATTGAAATTGAAAAGCATATCCACGATCACCAGAGTGAGCAGCGACCAGTTCATTTTCTTGCGCAGTATCAGCAGACCCCAGAAACCGAACGAGTACAGGAGTATCACCTGAAAGAGCGCGAACTGCGAAACGCTCATCAACGGCAATAGTAGAATCTGTGGAGATATCAGCAGATCGGGGATGGTAAGAATACGGGTTGAAGCGGTCTCGCCCATTGGAACCGGAACATGGGCGTTCAGCGGCAGCGAACCACTCGTGACAGCATTTCGTAGAAGGGTGAGGCGGGGAGCTGTGATCACTGCCCAATCGTGGAAGGTGATGGGTCCTTTCCCCCAATTCATGAAGAATCCCCAAACCACGAGTCCTGCTGCGAACAAACCCAGAATAACGATGCGATTGTAGTTACGGTATTTCTCTGACGGTCGAGCGGTCAGAAAATCGACCAGAGAATTAAAAAAGTGCAAAATAGATCTCCAGCTCAATACAGAATTAAAGTCGCAGCGATTATATCACCGCCCCGGGGTCTGAATTTAAGAAATCATTAATAATGTTTAGAAGGATCATGAGGAGATCGTATCTTGGCAGGATGGCATGAGACGGGTAGAATCGATTCCATGGAAGTAGAATCCCGCGGATCTCTCCCCAATTCAAATCGATTAAGTGTGTTAACCGCCACCATCCTGTTGGGGTACGCCCTGGCACATTTCATCACCCTGCCAACCCGTCCGTTGGCGATACAGATTGCCGGGATTTATTTACCTTTTGAATTGGATTATCAGGTGCTGGTTTCCATATTGGTGGCGCTGCTGGCGGCAGTTGGTATGAACTGGCTGTTATATGATCACCCGCATGTACAGCAGGTGATGGAGGAATTGGAGATCAGCAGTAACGAGGATGTCTTGCCGCTGCGCGTGGGACAAATTGAAATCGACCGGGCAGAAGCGCAACGCCGCTGGCTGCGTTTACGGCTCACATCCATTCACAGTTTACTGCCTGCGTTGACCGCGCTGGTCATTGGTGTTCCGCTCAGCAATTTGGAAGGGGGATTGGGATACTGGATTGTGTTCAGCATGGCAGGCGGGTTGTTGATGCTGGTTTTTGTAGCGGAATATATTGTTGTGGATGTAACCGATATGCGCGAACCCCCGGCTTCGGTCGGGTTAATTGCGCTTTCTTTTGCGCTCTTCCTGATTTTGGGAATAGCACTGCGCACCTCCGGGATGCGCCTGTATTTGCTGCTGCCTTTGTTGGTTCCCATCGCAGGATTGCTGACTTCACGAACACTCTATTTAAAAACCGGCGGCGATTGGAATATTCCATGGGGGGTTGGAATTGCACTGTTGACCGGGCAACTGGCGGCAGCGCTTCATTACCTGCCCATCTCCCCTCTGAAATATGGATTGATTTTATTGGGTCCAGCATATGCACTCTCCACCCTGGCGGTCAACCTCCAACGGGAGACTGAACCGCGGCGAATCTGGGTGGAACCTGCGCTGATGCTGGCTATCATCTGGCTAATGGCAATTGTGGTGAAATGACGGCTTCGGGTTCTGTGGAAGTATTGAATCTGCCTGCATCCATATTGGATGCGATGAAGGATTGGGCGCAAAATGCCTTTCCAGAAGAAGCCTGTGGATTGTTAGGCGGTAAGGATCGTCAAGTTGTTTTACACCTGCCGGTCGAGAATGCAGAGCACAGCCGGGTTCATTTTCGGATGGAGCCGCGCCAGCAACTGGAATCCCTTCAGCGATTGGATGCAGAAAAACTGGATCTGGTGGCGATCTGGCATTCTCACCCAATGGGACCGGATGAACCCTCTGCGTCGGATGTGGCGGAGTTTTTTTACCCCGGTGTACGGGTGATCATTTTATCCATGCAAGGGGAGACGTGGCAGGCGCGAGCATTTTCGATTGAAATGGGGCAAGTCGATGCGCTGCCAATAAAAATCTACCCTTTTTAACGTAACTCATGTCTGTTTTATGGGTTTAAGACCATTGGAAAAGAGGTAAAAAACATGGATTGGCTCCATACTCCGGCATTTATCTTTACGGCTCTCCTGATCCTTTCATACTTAATCGGTTCCATTCCTTTCGGATTCATTTTCGTTCGGTTGACAACCGGCAAGGACATCCGAAATGTTGAAAGCGGTCGAACCGGGGGAACAAACGCCCTCCGCGCAGGCGGATTTTGGGTGGGATTTGCCACCGCGGTGATGGATGCATTAAAGGCAGCCGGTACGGTGTGGCTGGCGCAGTGGTGGCTTCCGGGAAATTCCTGGGCATACGTTCTGGCGCCGTTGGCAGCCATTTTGGGGCACAATTATTCCATCTTCCTGCTGGAGCGATTGACCAACGGCGAATTATCTTTCCGCGGCGGCGCGGGCGGAGCGCCGTGCTTTGGCGGAGCTGTGGGTCTGTTTCCGCCCAACTTTTTGATCATCCTGCCGCTGGCAGGAGCCATCTGGTATGGGGTGGGTTACGCTTCGGTCGCGACGATGAGTATTGCGATGCTGACGATCATCGTTTTTCTCGTGCGCGCGCTCAGGGGACTTTCGCCGTGGCAATATGATTTTTATGGCGTGGCATCAGAAATTTTACTGATGATTGCGTTGATCCCAAACATTAAACGGTTGATCGCTGGGAATGAGCGTCTGATCGGTTGGCGTGCAAAAAGGAAGGAACGTATTGCGGCAGAACAAATGGCAAAGGAGAAGAAAGATTCTTCCCAATCGTGATGACTTTGGGAAGTAAATAATCTGTTCGGGGCAGACCTTTTTACCGGGAAGCGATCCAAAAATCATTCGATTTACAATGAAAAATTACAGGCGGCGTCGTTTATGTTTTGAACGACACCGCCTGTTTTGTTTTATCCAGGTTTTTCAGCGAAATCAAATTTCATCGAAGAGGTCGTCTGGCTCATTTTCGGGGAAATCTTCATCCTCCTCATCTTCTTCCAGATCTTCTGTCTCATCTTCCATGTTCATCAAATCTTCTTCATCGATGAAATCAAAATCTTCATTGTCAGAATGGGCATGTGAAGATGCAACCGTAGTAACCTCTTCCTCAAAATCTTCATCGACATCGTCCACTTCTTCGTATTCTTCCTCTTCGACGGCAGTGGGGGAAGGGGGCGGAACCAATCCTTCGTTCAACATCTGGTGATAGAGAGCGCGCAAATTGCGGCGGTGAAGCTCTTCTGCAATTCCGCCCAGATAGACGCGGCTTTTGCCGCATGATTCGATGGAGATCTCCTCAAGGGCTGCCAGGGGGTTACGGCGTTTGCCCGCGGTGCGAACGGCTTTGCGAATCGCAGCGAGGTAATTCAGGTTCTCGCGAACAGCTTCGTCGATTTCTCCCCGCAAAACAATATCTCCATGACCCTGGATGATATTCTCCAGACCCATTTTGCCGATATGTTTTATGGTGTCGGTCAGCTCATCGATATTTCCGTCCACGAGGGATGGGATTGGCATAAAGGCATCCGCGGCAAAAAGGACGCGATCTTCTTCGACCAGGACGGAAATTCCATCATTGCTGTGTCCGGGGGTTGGGAAAATCGTGAGGTTCTTTTTTCCTACCCGCAGAGAGATGAATCCCTGGGAAAAGGTGAGTTGAGGGGGCACCAGCTTGACCTGCTTGAAGGCAGGATTCATGCGCCGGGTGGCTTCAAGGGCAGTCGGACCGCGCTCAATGATTCCGGCGCGGCAGAGGGTGTGACCAATGATGGTCGCCCCGGGGAAGAAGCAATTGCCCCAACAATGATCGGCGTGACGGTGGGTATTGATAATATAGCGCACCGGTACGTTCAATTCATCTTCAATAAAATCGCGCATTTGCAGTGTTTCTTCCGGCATTGCAAGCGTATCGATCACCACTGCCCATTGAGGACCGGCGATGACACCAGCAGTCACCTGCGCGTATACTTCGCTTTGAAACCAATAGACGTTTTCAGAAACCCGTTCGCGTTGCATAGAATTCCTTCATGCGGTTGGTAAATTTTGCCAAGAATAGCATAAATGGATCGAAATGTCAAAAAATTAGTGTTTCAGTCTTTCCCGGAAAAGCACCCAGGCGCCACCACCTAAAACGAGCAGACCCAACAGACTGCCGGCGAGAAGGCTGCCCCAGAAAGATTTCCGCGCGGCGGGTATCGGCACCGGTGTGACGGTTTTCGTACCCAAGACGATGAGTGTGGGAGTGGGTGTGGCAGAGATTGTCGTATCGGGCGTCAGTGTGGTTTCAGAGGTCGTTAATCCAACGGCGGTCAGGGTGGTTGAATCACCCGGGTATGCGGTGCTGGGTTGGGGAGTGCCTCCTGCAATATTACCGGGAGGACCATATCCTTGTCCAGTGGAAGCATTTCCTTGACCAGTGGCGCTGACAACCGTGCCGGTTCTGGTCCGTACTGCCTGGGTTTGCGTGCGGTAGATGTTAAGGAGAGTCGGGGTAGGCGTGCGGGTCTTCACAGGCGTCAGTGAAGGGGCGCGTGTGGTGACATAATGATAATACGTCGTTTTGGAGGGCGTGCGGGAAGGGGTCAGTGTTTTTGTGGGGAAGAGCGTCGCTGTTTTCGTTGGCGTGGGATTGATGGGCATGCCAACGACAAACGGTACGAACTGTAAATCCTGAGATAAATTGGGGCGTCCGGAACCGTCCAGTTCGATTTGAATTTCACTGTCCGCTGTCCGGCAGGTGGTCGTCTGCCCTGTGTAGCCTGTGGTCTGCCAGACCAGTGTTGTAGCGGATGGATTAAGCCACCAGAGGGGATAGTTCTCTGGATGCGCTGTCTGCCCGCAGTATAGGGCGGAATTGATCTTGGAAACACAACCAGAACTGAGATTGTACTTGAAGAATAAGTTGAGTTTCACCTGCGGATTGGTTCCGCTGGGGAGGAAAACATCCCAGAAATTACCACAGGCGCTGACGCCTTCCAGGTTGCTGCCTGTAAAGGGGATATTTTGATTGCCGCCTGATCCGTGGTTGACAATTACCAAATTGAAGTCGTTTGTATTACCGGTCTCTCCGCTCACAGCAGAACGCTGATAACTGATCTGATTGCTGAAAGCGCTCTGTTTGGCGGTGGTCACCGTGACAAAACTGGCGTCCACGCCCGGACCGCTGCTCTTGGCGACAATGGGTGCGCCCAATCGTTTGGCATCCGACGCCTCGCATCCGGTCACCGCACTGGCAACGGTGGCGCCCCCTCCCCAGTAATTGTGCTGGGCTTTGCCGTGACTCGAACAGTTCACCTGGGCGCCGCTCTGGTTGCCGTAAATATTGTTAGCCCAGGCATCGATAACCCCTGTTCCGGGAGAAGAAAGCGGGGGGTTGGCGGTAACCCAAAATAAAGCGTAACCATTGTTACTTTGAATATTGTTGAAATACAAAGTCACATTGCCGTTGTTTTCCACAACGCGAACGGCATTGTTGCCGTTCATCAGGTCATTGGATTGCAGAGTCACCGGAGATGAGCTGTCTATAACCACCAGATCGCGGCTGGTGGTCGTGCAGGAGCCGTCGTTGATATTCAGATTTCGAATCGTGGCGCTCGCTTTAATCAGCAGCATCGGTTGCGTGCATGTCAGACCTGAATATGTGATCGACGCATCTCCCAGACCTTGAAGGACGTGCGGTTTGTCGATCAGCACCGTGCTGCTTTTGATGGTGTAATTGCCAAGAATGGTAATGGTAGTTGAGGAGCTTTGAGCATCAATGGCATCTTTCAAACCGGTGCCGAAACCGTCTGCCAGATCGTCGCCGCTGTTGATGTAGCAGGGTGACATTCCTGCGCAGGAGTCAGAATTGGCGGCGACATAAACACTGGCAGCAACCGGCGCAATGATGAGAGGGCGAATCATTTGATGCGTTCGTGTCCAGGTTGTGGGGTCGCTCTTCTCAAACACCA
>JBDKTF010000353.1:0-4884 GCA_039680295.1 Anaerolineaceae bacterium | reverse complement strand
TTCAGCCCCCAGTGAAGACGCGCCGAAACCGCGGATAACGCCAATTGAAGGTTGTCCAATCGAATCACATGGGGGGTATGCGCATCGCAAACCAGTTCGCAGCAGGGAAAATGGTCGCGCAGCCTGAGGAACAGCGATTTCACCTGCCCTTCCTCAAAATACGGCAGCACGCCTTCTGCAATGAACAGGAATGGACCCGCATGGAACCGGCTGACTTCATCCATCCAGGCATCCTCAAGAGCAGACGCAGCCAGCGGGTGATAACGCTTGTTTTCGTTTTGAATCAATTGCTGCCGCAGCGCCATCACCTCGGGAAGATCAAGGTCGAACCATTCCACGCGCCCGTTGTCCACCCGCTCGAAACGCGTGTCCAACCCGCATCCGATGTGAACCACCACCCCCTCCGGATTTCGCGCCAGAAAATTGCGCACATGACTGTCAAATTTCTTCATACGCAGGATGGTGGCGATTTCATCATGCCGCTGCATTCGGAGCGGTGAAAAATCGGCGTCGATCTGGTTGACCATTGCCACCGCCTGCTCGTCTTTGATCATGGCATCCGGGCGTTGGGTTTCGCGCGCACGAACGTACAGGGTGATGAGCATGGTTTTCGATACACCCTTCAAAGATTGGGGGATTTTCTGCGGCATTCCATTCCTCCATTCAGATTTTCGGAAAAAACCTGCCGGTGCGCTGCATATAGGTTCGGTATACATCGCCAAAGGTTTCGATCATCATTTGCTCCTCCTTGGGGGTGCGCCAGACCACCCCGGCAATGGAGAGCACAGTAACGGCAGTGAAAATCCAGTTGGCGGTCAGCAAAGCCGCGGCGGCGCCCCAAATCATCATCGCCAGATACAGCGGATGTCGAATATAGGTGTAGGGTCCGGTCGTCACCATGTGATGCTTTTCCTTGAGCTGCAGTTGCGCTGACCACTGTGTATCCAGATGAATCTGCGTCCACGTCCAGAAAGCCACCGCAAGGACGCCCAGAGCAAAGCCCACCCAACGCAACCAACCCGGCAGCGAAAATCGAAAAACGTCAATCCATGCCGCACCCAGGAAGTACATCGTCAGAAATGCCAGCAGCGCAATAAACAGGACCGCCCGCAGGATGACGCTGATGCGCCCTTCGCGCGCAACCGCCTGATCATCCGGTGTGATTCGCCCTCCCGACCGGCGCACCCTGATCATGAAGTACACGCGCATGACGAGCAGGGCGAAAAGCAGTCCGGCGAATGCAACGCGATACACGCCTTCAAAAATCATGAGAATTTTCCTTCCAGATCGCGATCATCACAGGTCTTTCCGACTGAATATCCACGCCAGGTTTGCGCAATTTCAAGAAATGGTCTTTACGTTACAGCAGATAAATCTTTTCCCGAGTCGGCAACATTTTGTTTTTGCAGAAACTTTGAAAGAAAATTCTTTCCAGAGTGCACGCTCAACAGAGTGTTCGCAATCAGCGGCAAACTGCCTGGTCCCGGATAAATCAGATAGCGGGGCTCCCACTGGGGGTGAAATTTATCCTTGAACTGATGCAGCCCCTTGAAATTATAAAATCTGGAGACGTATTCCGAAATCGTATGCAGGGCTTTTTCCACCTGGGGATCTTCCGGCTTCTCTCCTACACCCACAATCGCGCTCAATCCCAGGCTGAAGGTCGCATATCCTTTCTCTTTCGCCCATTGCAGCATTTGCACGAACAGAAAATCCATCACCCCGTTTTCCATTTTGGGGTAATGCCGCATCAAATCAATGGTGATCTCATTTTTTTGGTATTCCGAAACCAGATTCGCGAATGCGATCGGGCGGTTGGCTGCATCGTAAATCACAATCACCGGGCTGTTTCGGATGTACTTGTCCTCGAACCATCCATCCGAGAAGTGCATTTCCCCACCCTTGCGCAGGGTCAACCAGGCGTTGCTGATCTCGCGCAGCGCCGACATCATGGCGTCGTCGAGGGGTGGCAGGGTCACCTCAGCCCGATATTGTCCCCGCGTCATCCGGCTGACCACATTGCGCAGGTCCTTGTTCTTGCTCCCCTCCAGCGAAAAACCCTCCAGGGGCACAATCGCTTCATAGCCAATGCACAGCACGTCAAAACCAGCCGCGCGGTACGCATCCAGAAAATCCGGCAGGGTGGAAACAAAGGATGGGGTCCAATCCTTGTGGGTGCATAAATCGCGAAAATGAACAATCGCATCAGCAATATGATCCGCCGCACCAATGGGGTCGCCCAAAACCATTGCGCCTCGCCCGGATACGCCGTACGAAATCACCACGTCTTCTGAATCAAAGAAATAGGATTTGTCATCGAAAAGCGTGGCGCGAGCCAGCGCGGTTCGCCCATACCCGTTCACAATCCCTTCGGCTCGTTTCCTTTCATCCGCAGATGCAGGCTGCCTCACCAATACCGGGCGGATCAGCATGAACGCGGCAAACCCGATCGTCGCAAACCCGATGACGTAGATTGAAGCGGCGAAATACCGACCGAAACCGGTGATGGGTTGAAGTCCGGGGCTGTAAAATTCGGTAAACATCACAAGGGTCTGGCGAAGCGCTGCTGCCAGATCAAACCGGGCACTGAAATGCCGGTCGAGCAGGTCAAACCCGATGGTCCCATAAGCCAGCGTAAAGATGAACGCGGCGCCCAGCGCATACAATCCCTGTCGAATGGACGGCTGATCTGACTCAGCGTGAAAGCTGTTTCGCAGAAGGATCAGCAAAAAGAACAACGCCAGAGATAACGTCGATTCCTCGAAATCCAATCCCTTGATCAGATGGCTCACGATGGAAACAGCCAGTAAGGCGAGCGTCAATAACCAGGCAACGCGTTTGCGGCGCCCTAAGCTGTTGGCTAATAACAGTAAACCAAAGCCTGCCAGCGCAGCGGTAACGCGGCTTCCATGGCGAACTTCCAATGGAATGACCGGTTCAATGATCGCAAGCCGGTTCATTAACGCAGGCTGAACCACCGATATCAGGTTGACGAGCCCCATCACAAATGCAAAAAAGGCGGAGATTTGTACCCCTGCCTTTTCGTACGATGAATATCCATTTCTTTTCAAGGGAGCCGGTTCATTCTTCATGGAATGGATCCTTTAAATTTTCATGCGAGTTCAAGCCTGTGATTTTGCCAGTTGAAAGTGATAGATGCGAAACGTCCTGAACACGTATTCGACGGGTTGCAGCCATCGAATCGGAGCCAATCGCGGTTCAGGTTCATCCATGTATCCCCATTCGTCGAGCAGACGGATCCCGTCGCCCCACCTTTCCAGCGCCTGACCATGCCAGATTCCCCAGCGGGTCGGGAAATGGATCCTGGAACTGGACATCTGAAGGTTGTGCCGCCAGGTATGAACCGGCGAATAGGCGTCGAAAACCAGTTCCGCGCCCGTGAAACGGTCCCGAAGCATCAATACCAGCGGTCTGACCTGCGCCTCTTTAAAATACATGAAAACGCCTTCCGCCAGAAACAGGAAAGGACGTTCGTGATGCGCGCTGACCGCGTCCAACCAGGCACTGTCGAGCACCGAGCAGCCCAGCAAATGATGGCGTTCGCCTTCACCCCCAATCAGCTTCCGTCGCAGTTCGACGACCTCCGGCAAATCCAGGTCAAACCATTCCACCCGACCATTGTCCACCCGTTCGAAGCGTGAATCCAGACCGCAGCCAATGTGAACCACCGCCGCATCGGGGTTTCGAGCCAGAAAATCACGGGTATAGCGGTCGAATTTCCGGTTGCGCAGGATGATCACCAGCTTGTTCGCCTCGCTCAGATGAAGGGACTCCATCCGGTTGAAATCATAGAGCCCATCGTCGCTGATCTTCCTGACCAGCGCTTCGGCGTTTTCATCTTTGATCAGTGCATCCGGGCGTTTCGATTCCATCGCCCGCAGGTAAAGCGTAATGAGCAGGGTCTCCGCCACGCCGCTTAAAATTTGAGATTTCGTCTCATCCATCGTCAATCCCTTCCAGAGTTCGCCTGATTACCGCGAAGGTACGGCAGGGAAAAATTCGTATTCCGATACAGCGCACCTGCTTGCTAAGGGGTCTGGAACTCCTTGATCAGCCGCTTCTCCCCTCCCTCTACAAGGTAGGCACTGACGGTGACGTATTTTTCGATGCCGGATCCCAGCAGCTTCCGCCGCAGTAATTCATCCACCTGGAAAATCCCTGCATTATTGTTCATCCAGATCATGATTTGAATGGGTCGATCCGTCCCCTCCAGAATTTCGACTTTGTCGATTGCGGCGGCTGAAACAGAATGGATATCCATTTTCCCCGCCTCGTAGGGAATACGCGAACGACCCTCGCTCATATCCAGGGCATCTGCCACCCGCACGATCCCCGCCTCGATGGTGTACGGCACCCCGCCGCTGCGGTGCGCGATGATCGCGTGCAGCGTCTCCGAAATGACGATTGTCCTTTCTTCCACCGGCATGAAATCCAGAATGCGGTGCAGAATGGTGTTCGCCAGAATCAGGCTGTACCCTTCATGCCCTTCGCGGCTGATGGACATGCCGAGGTCGTGAAAAAGGCTGGCGAGGAAAATAACCAATTCGGCATAATTATTCGAAAGGTCATAGTTTTTGGTAATCGACATCGTCACCTGGTTCTTGTCCAGAATGCGCGCCAGCCGCAGGGCGATATTGGCGACGATTTGAAAATGCACCGCTCCGTGGTCTGTCATTCCCAGCCGGTCGATGGCGTTGATATTATTGACCCGCCACAGGGTTTTGATTTCAACATCCTCATTGATTAATTCCTGCGTTTTTTCCAGCAGACTGTTATGCGTGGCTGGAACCCGAATATCGATATGGGCATATTTTCTCGTTTCCATCGGTAAAAATATTCTCCTTGTTGTTTTCTTCATTGATT
>JBDKTF010000136.1:0-3374 GCA_039680295.1 Anaerolineaceae bacterium | reverse complement strand
GGGTTCAGCGCGTTGGGTGTAGCCATCGCCAACGTCATCTGTCTGCTCGACCCCGAGCTGGTGGTTCTGGGCGGCGGCATCACCCGCGCCGAAAGCACCATGCGCGCCATTCTCGAACCCGTGTTGGCGCGTGAAGTGCATCCCCTGTTCCAAACGCGCTACCGTTTGCAGTTCTCGCGCCTGGACGGCAAAGAAACCCTCCTCGGCGCTGCATTATTGGAAGATTAACAGAACCACAAAGAGACAAAGAAGAGCACAAATTTGTACTCTTCTTTGTGAATGGAAATAACAAAATAACGTTCAGGGAAATAAACTTTCAACCCCTCCAACTTCCCAGCGGAGATGATTCGCGTGTTCCATTAACTACCAGCGTAGAGGGAAGTGGATTGATTGCAAGGCGAGGGGCTTCGCCCCTCGCCTTGCAAAATTCTTACCCTCCCCCAGTCCAAAACAACCAGCTTTCAGATTGAACTTGACTGGGGGAGGGCAGGGTGGGGGCTGAAATCAATCGGTCAATCGTCCGTTCTTTCCGAATCTTTTACAACCATTTCTTCCAGAATGCTGGTCGTGAGCGACTTGGGGCGCTCGATGGGCTTGCCCAGAATGCGCGACCAGGTGATGTGGGTGGTCAACCCCAACACACGGCTTAACCCAAACAGAACCGTGTAGAAATCAAATTCCTTCACACCGTAGTGATACTGCAGCGTCCCGTTGATCGCGTCCACGTTCGGGTAGGGATTCTTCACCTTGCCCTGCTGAATCAACAGGGATGGAAGCGCCTCGTACACCATCATCACCAACTGGTAAATCTCATCACCGGGCATTGCCTTCTGCGCAAACTCAGCCTGCGCCGTAAAGCGCGGATCGGTAACCCGCAGCACAGCGTGCCCATACCCCGGCACGATTTCGCCGCGTTCCAGCATCTTGCTTAAATACGCCTGTAAATCCTCCTGACTCGGCAGCCCGCCGAAATGTTCGCGCAGATTCAACAACCAGCGCAGACATTCCTGGTTCGCCAGCCCGTGCAGCGGACCCGCCAGCCCGTCCATTCCCGCTGAGCAGGAAAGGTAGACATCCGAAAGCGCTGAGCCCACCAGATGACTGGCGTGCGCGCTGACGTTGGCGCCCTCGTGATCAGAATGGAGCACGAAGAACAACCGGCACAGATCGGCATACTCGCGAGTGTCCTTGCCGATCATGTGGGCAAAATTGGACGCCCAATCGCGATTCGGCTCAGGGTTCACATAAATACCGTCGCGGTATTTCAAATTATAAATATTCGCCGCCAGCACCGGCAGCTTGGCGGTCAGGTTCAGGCTGTCCTGCAGGAACGCCTCCCAATAATCCGCCTTGCTGTGAATGCCGTAATAATACCGTCGGGCAAAGATCGATTCTGTTTGCAGAGCCAGAATTGCCTGTGAGAAGAGGGTCATGGGGTGGGTGTAACGCGGCATGGAATGCAGCACCTGAAACACGTGGTCGGGCAGGTTGCTGCGCACCTTCCACTCGATTTCGATATCCTCCGCCTCTTCCTGCGTGGGGATGTCGCCGGTCATCAGCAGATAATACAACCCACCCACCAGGGGATATTCGCCGTGGTCCGGCTTGGGAAGCAGTTTCAGCACCTCAGGAACGGTGTACCCGCGGAAACGAATGCCTTCATGAGGGTCCACGTATGAAACGTCCGAAACCTGAATCGGAACACCCCGAATCCCGCCAAAAATCTGTTCCACCGTCACATCCGCAACTTTAAAGGCACCGTGCTCGCGTACAAGTCGGGCAGTGCGTTCACGATATTCTGGTATCTTGGTCCTGATTCGATCTTTAATATTCATGAGGTTCTTCCCTGAGGGTTGAGATTTTTTCGCCTGTATAACCCAACTGTAAAGATATTTCATCCGCCGCATGCAGCAAAGCGTCGGCATATTCCTCAATCTGATTCGAAGTTAAGCGGGAGGTTGGACCGGAAATGGATACCGCCCCGATCACGTCGCCGGTTCTGCCGAAAATGGGCGTAGCTACCCCGGAGGCATCTGTCAGCCACTCGCCCACACTTACGGCGTATCCCTTTTGGCGCACTTTCTTCAATTCTTCGCACAGCGCCTGCGGGTCGACCATGGTGGCGGCAGTAAACACGGTCAAATTTCCCTGATTCAAGATGGCTTCGATTTGCGCTTCAGGCAGAAAAGCCAGCATGGCTTTGCCGCCCGAACCGGCGTGCAGCGGCAGCCGTTTGCCCAGACGCGGAACCATCCGCACGGTATGATGGCTTTCCATGCGCTCGATGCACAGACGTTCCATACCGTCCAGCAAATAGAGCGAAATCGTTTCGCCGGTTTTCTGACGCAGATCTTCCATATACGGCAGCGCAACGGTGCGCAGATCGAGGGTGGAAGTGTATACCCCCGCCCAGACCAGAATTTTGGAACCCAGCGAATACGCGCGGGTGGTGGGATTTTGCTGCAAAATTCCCGCATCCTTTAAATCCAACATCAAACGTCCGGCGGTGCTGGGCGAAAGATTCGTCAACCGCGCCACTTCGCGAACCCCCAATTCAGGCTGGCTCGCGCTAAAGCTGTCCAGAACAGCGGTGATATGTTGGAGAGTGCTGGAAGATTCTGACGGCATGAAAATTCACCCCGACTTGTCTTGACTAGTGAGACGGTGTCTCATATAATGAAACAGTTTACCCGATAAAAATAAAAGTGTCAATCACGAAATGGATTTTAAAAATGGAAATCAACCCTTCCCCCCTTTTTCCCCAGGCGCAGCGCATCCGCAGTGAAAACGGACGCATGATCGTTCCTGATCAGCCCATGATTCCCTTCATTGAAGGCGATGGTTCCGGACCGGATATCTGGCGCGCCGCCCGGCGGGTGCTCGATGCCGCCGTGGAAAAAGCTTACGAAGGTCAGCGCAAGGTGCAGTGGCTCGAAGTGCTGGCGGGAGAAAAAGCCTTTCACCAGACCGGCAACTGGCTGCCCGATGAAACACTGGCTGCCTTTCGTGAATATCTTGTGGGGATCAAGGGTCCGCTGACCACACCGGTGGGCGGCGGCATTCGCTCGCTCAACGTCACCCTGCGCAAAGAGCTGGACCTGTACGTCTGCCAGCGCCCGGTGCGCTGGTTCATGGGCGTGCCCTCCCCGGTGCGCCATCCCGAGCTGGTCGACATGGTCATCTTCCGCGAAAACACCGAAGACGTCTACAGCGGCATGGAATTCGAGCTGGACAGCGACGACAACCGCCGCTTCATGCAGATACTGCGCGAACAGTTCCCCGCGGTCTATCAGCGCATCCGCTTTCCCAAAAGCACTGCGTTTGGCATCAAGCCCATCTCAAAGGAAGGTTCGCAGCGTCTGGTCCGCGCCGCC
>JBDKTF010000199.1:0-19928 GCA_039680295.1 Anaerolineaceae bacterium | reverse complement strand
CCGTGATGTGGTGCAGGATAGTCTGGCGGTCATCGAAGACGAAGCTGACCACCTCACAGAACTGGTGGAAAACATGCTCGATGCTTCGCGTCTGGCTGCGGGCGGATTCAAGATCAAGAAGGCTGACGTCAATTTACCCGAAATCGCCCACCGCCTCGCCGAGCGATTTCAAACCCAGGATACCAACCATACCATTGTGGTGGATTTCCCGTCCGATTTTCCCGTGATCATGGGAGATGAGACCCGTCTCAGTCAGGTGATATCCAATCTGATCAACAATGCGATTAAGTACAGCTCATCCGGTGAGATTCGGGTATCCGGTCAGGTTCTACCCAAACAGGTGATCATCGGCATCTCCGATCAAGGTCCCGGCATTCCCAGCGACGAGATTCCGCATCTCTTCGATCGTTTTTACCGCGGGCAGGAATCCGCGCGTAAAACGAGTGGAACCGGTCTGGGATTGTACCTTACACGCTCCATCGTTGAAGCTCATGGGGGCAATATCTGGGTCGATCCACAGCCCAATGAAGGTGCGCGTTTCTTCTTTTCGCTTCCCCGCTGACGCAGCCTGATGGTATAATTTTTTATCCAAAATCTACTTTTGAGAGAGAACGAATGGCACAAACCCGTACCACATGCCCGCGCTGCCATCAACCTGTAATTGTTGATGTTGAACAGCTTTTCGATATGACCACCGACCCGACAGCCAAACAGCGATTGTTATCCGGAAGCTTCAACATTGTTCAATGCCAGAGCTGCGGCTATGTTGGTAATTTGTCTACCCCCATTGTCTATCATGATGCTGACAAAGAACTCCTGCTCACATTCTTCCCCCCTGAAATGGGGCTGCCGTTGAATGAGCAGGAGAAACTGATGGGACCTTTGATCACACAGGTGGTCAACCGCCTCCCCAACGAAAAACGCAAAGGCTATCTCTTCCGCCCGCAAACCATGCTCACTTTCCAGGGCATGATCGAACGCATTCTCGAAGGAGACGGCATCACGCACGACATGCTTCAGGCGCAGCAGCAGAAGTTGAATCTCCTGCAAAATTTGCTCACCGCCTCACCCGATGACCGGGTCCTCATGGCGCAGCGCGAAGACGCGAATATTGACGAACAGGTCTTTTCCATGCTCAACCAGCTCATCGAGGCTGCCATCTCCAATGGTGATCAAAACTCCGCTCAAACGCTCGCGGATTTACAGGGTGTACTGGTTGAAAATACCACCGTCGGCAAAAAACTCAAAGAGCAGAATGACGAAGCTGAAGCCGCTGTTCAGTCTTTGAAAGAAGCCAGCAAGACCGGTCTCACCCGCGAGAAACTTCTCGATCTGATCGTGGCTGCCCCGACCGAGGTGCGTCTGGTGACGCTCGCCAGCCTCACCCGCAGCGGATTGGATTACAACTTCTTCCAGATTCTGACAGAGCGCATTGACAGTGCCGCAGAGGAAGAAAAAGCTCATCTGATCGAAGTGCGCGAGAAATTGCTCAAGATCACCCAGACTATGGATGAACAGGCACGCATCGAACAGGAAAATTCGCGCAAACTGCTGGACGCCATTCTCGCCGCCCCCAATACCGAAGAAGCCGCCCTTCAAAATGTTTCACGTATGACCCCATCTTTCCTCGATCTACTGAAGAACGAAATGGAATCAGCGCGCAAAGATGGCAATCTGGAACGCATTGGCAAACTTCAAAAAATCGTTGACCTGCTTCAAAAGCTCACCGCTCCTCCCCCTGAGTATGGTCTGGTGGAAGAACTGCTCTCTGCTGCCGATGATACCGCCATTCAGGGCATTCTGGATGCCCATCAGTCAGAGCTGACTCCCGAATTTGTGCAGCTTCTGGCAGGGTTAAGCCAGCAGGCAGAAGCGGAAGGTCAGGCGCCCGAAGTGGTTCAACAGTTGCAGAACATTCAACGCCTGGCGACACGCACCACCATGCGCATGAATCTGCAAAAACCTTCGTAATTTCTGAATCGAAATCAAAAAAGAGGCTGTCCTTTGATGGGTCAGCCTCTTTTCGTTTTGTCTTCATCCCAAATGCCTTTATTCTTCCGGATTCTCCAGACGCAAGCCGTGTCCACGCACGGTGATCAGATATTCATGGTTCGCATCGATTGTCGCCAATCGGTCGCGCAGCCGGCGAATCAACGCATCCAGTGCCTGTTCCGACACCCCCAGCGATTCTTCGTCCCCCCACACCGCTGATACCAGTTCCTGCCGTGAAACCACCCGTTCCTGTGCCTCGTAAAGGGTTTGCAGCAGGATGAACTGTGGCACCGAAAGAGGCGGCAGCACCTCCTGCGCGCCGATCCACACCCTTCTGGAACGGGCTTCCAGATGCAGCCGTTTTGTCCGTGCGTGTTCTGGCGTAAGATTGACCTCCCCGGCTTCCAACGGCATGGTGGCATCCGATCCCAGGAAAACAAAATGCTGAATGAGCGCCACCTGCACAAGATCACCATCGTGCAATTTCATGGGTTCTTCCAAACGCTGTCCGTTGCAGTGGGTACCGTTTTTGCTTCCCAAATCTTCAAGGATTACGCCATCTGGAGCGGGCATTAAGCGGGCATGGAAACGGGATACCTGCCGGTCCGGGATTAAGATATCGCAACTGGCATCCCGTCCGATCATCAGGGTTTGATTGATCAGCCATCGCTGCCCATTCAATGGACCGTTCTGCCCGATCAAAATCGGATATTCTCCGCCTTCCAATTCCATGGGTTGCCCTCCTGAGATGTTCAACCTTCAAAGCTGGGAGTGATTGTAACACTCTCGGTGTATAATATAGCAGAAATTACAAATTCGTGTGCCCCAGTTCCAGACCGTCGGAGAAGCGGTCTGACGCCGAAATTGAACAATGAGGTAACACGAATCCCATTTTTTGATCACGGACATGCGCCATGCCGATCCCATTGAAAGCCGGGGAGGTGCTGCGCAGCCGCTATAAAGTCCGCCGAATCATCGGTCAGGGGGGCATGGGTTCAATTTACCTTGCAGATGATTTGCGGCTTGAAGGTCGTCTGTGCGCACTCAAAGAAGTAGAAACAGATCGGTCACTTCCGCCTGAATTGATTCGCCAGGCTCGCGAACAATTTCAACGCGAAGCGACTGTTTTGGCGCGCCTCGACCACCCCAACCTCCCAAAAGTCTCTGATTTCTTCTCCATCGGCGGGCGTGATTACCTCGTCATGGATTATGTTCCCGGAAAAGATTTACGCGCCATGATGATCGAAGCTCGTCAGGCTGGCACGTTTCTCGATGAAACCGATGTTCTCAACTGGGCGGGGCAGCTCTGTGATGCATTAAGCTACCTGCACAGTCTGGAACCACCCATTCTTCACCGTGACATCAAACCCAGCAATCTAAAAATCACACCTTCTGGACTGCTGAAACTGGTTGATTTTGGTCTGGTTAAACTCCTCGCGCCTGGCGAAGTGACCATCACCGTCTTGCAAGGACAGGGTACCGCACTCTATACCCCCCTGGAGCAGTACGGCGGCGATAATGTTCACACCACCGTGCAGACAGACATCTATGCCTTTGGAGCCACACTGTACCATTTGCTGACCAATCAACCGCCTGCGGACGCGCGTGAGCGTTTTTTGAATGCCCAGAGTCTCGCCCCCATCCGGCAAATCAATCCATCGATCAGCCCGCGCACCGAAAGAGCCATCCTCTGGGCGATGAACCTTCATCCCGATGAACGACCAGAATCAGTGCAAATTTTGCGCCAGGCGCTGCTGGGAGATCAAAATCCGCCCAGTCGTCCTCGTCCAATACCTCCGGCGCCTTCTTTTCGGAATTTCATTCAAGACCAACCCGAGAGAACGCTGGCATATACCACAATTGCCCTGGCAGTGGTCAGTTTGATTGCCAGTCTGATCCCTTAAGTCCGCGAAATTTCATTTCGCTGCGAGATCATCTGCCACAAGATTCCCCCCCCATATCCCAATACCAGACCGATCAGGGTTGCGCCGAGCGGCACAAGCAGATTGTGATTCTGCATCCAATCGCCGCTGCCGGGTAAACCCAATGCCAGATAACTATAGCAGATCAACCCACCCAGAACCGTGCTCATCGCCCGTCGCAAACCCCACCGCATCGAAACGCCGCGCATCAGACACCACCGGAACACCAGAAATCCTGTGCTTGCTGTCAGGAATACAGAAAGCAGCCACGCCCAAAAATTAGGACGTCGCCCATTTCCTGTCGGTTCATCACTGGTTTCCGTTGGGGTGGTTAGCGTGGTGGGGGCTAACGTCGGTGTTTCACTGGGGATATTCGTGGGTGCAATTGCAGTGATGATACCTGCTTCATTGCGCGGAATATCCAGCCGCAGCAATTCTGAAGTCGCTGCAGGATCGCTCACCGCCCGAATTTCCAGCAATCCCTCCGTGTCAATCCGGTAAGTTGTACGGGCAATGCCCTGATGTGTAGTTGCCTCAATTTGTATCACCTGCGTTGTATCGCCGCCGCGGGTGAACATGAAATGGACGATCGTATTATCCGGAACGGGGTGCCCATTGTGATCCACAATTACACCGGTGCGCAGGGGAATGGTATCGCCCACCTTAAACGTTAATGCCGACAGGTTGGGTTCTGGTGTCTGCGTGCCACCTTCAACCGGGGTCGCGGTTTCAGGCAGGTCAAGCGCCAGCGAAATCACCTGCTGCGGATTGGGTGACGTCGCTGTGATCAGATCATACCCCACGCCTGGAACTGAAACCGGCAGAAAACCTCCCGGCGTCATATCCTGGTACAGAATATTGGCAGCCACATCCAAAAATGCGCCGCTGCTCCCATAAATCCCATAATATGCGGTTAATTTGGAAATATCCGTCGCGTCCATATAATACGGCGCGCCAAATGCGAATAGAATCACCCGCTTATTGCGAACCAGATCAGGACGTTCAGAGAGCAGGTTTTTCAGCGCTGCCGATGCGGGTCGATCGCTCTCAGCGCTTAACATCGCAAAGATGACCCAATCTGCCTGCCCCAGATCTGTGCCCAATCCCACGGCGGCATTGGCTTCGGTCAGATAACTGTTAAGGTCATTGTATGAATAGGATTTGATTCGATCCGAAAGGACTTGCCCGCCAACCTGCGGTCCGTACAGACGCAAAATGGCGTTCTGCAAACCGTCCACCGCCAGAACCGCCTGGTCACTGCATCGGGCGCATTGCCGTACAGTCTGCGTATCGCTGATGATGAGAATTCGATCGCGCTGATCCGGTCCTTTGGGTAACAATGTCGTCAGTTCCCCGGTGCTCGGGCTGATCAATGTAGCGGCAGCCTGGGCTACATCAAAAGCGATGCGCGAATTGCCAACCTCGCTCAAACCATCCGCCGTTGGGATCACACGATCCAATTCAAACGTGGGGTAGAGCCGGTATTTCATTTGCAAAATACGCAGCGCCGATTCATCCACCCGCTGAGCAAACGCGCGGTCTTCACGGTATTTCTGCGCAAAGAAATCCAATGTCTTGACGATCGTAGCAAAATTGCTCTCATCCCCACTGGAAGTAAACTCGTTTACGTACAGAATATCGTTCCCCGCCAGAAAAGCGACGCGCGCCACCTGTCGGGAATCGAAGATGCTTTCGGATGGATCGTAAAACATTCGTACCGCGCGGCTGCCCAGATCATCGCTGATCACCACACCGCCGTTGCTGCGCCATGTGGAAAATTGATTCAAACCCAGCAGCTCGTTCATGGCAGTTGCATCCAGGCTGACCGGACTGGTTGTGGCGCGGATATTTCCTTGAAACAAATAACGGATATGCGAAACCAGCAAGGCATCCGTGGTTGTTTCTGTCGACGGCGCGTTTCCCGTCACCGCGGCGAACGGCGCCAGTTCAATTTGCTGCAATTGCTCCAGCGATTTGCGCACGGTCGCCACTTCCTGATCAGGAATCCGGTCTGCCGCTCCGCTGCCCGGAAAATGACTGGATACCACTGCCAGTCTGCCTTTGCTGCCCTCGTGCAGACCAGAGATGTAAGCCTTCGCCATTTCTCCCACCCAGAAAGGATCCCCTCCGAATGTGTGGGTGCCCAGCGTATCCTCTGTGCCCGCCTGCGATACCTCATAAACATCCAGCGAAGGACCCAGCAGCAAATTGACCCCCAATGCTGATAATTCAGTCCCTAATACTTCTCCGGTTTGCGTCGCGAGTGCCGTATTCCAAGTGGCGCCAATGGCAAGCTGGCTGGGCAGTGCCGATAATCCGGTGTAAATCTGGTCGTCTGGATACCCGCCGCCGTCCTGGGCGACGCCAATTAAGAGTGGAATGAATTCTGGATTGAAGCTGCGTCCTGTTTCCGGGTCGCGATGCAATATATTGGTGCCCTGCTGTTCGATGGTTTGCAACTGGCTGGTTAATTTCAGCAGATTGGCAGCCGTCTGATCTGCGGTGAAATTATTGTGATCCGCCAGCAAGTTCACACTGCCGACGTGATAATCCACAATTAATTTGTAAATATCGCTTTCTTCTGTAACCTCACTGCCGTCAAATGTCACCATGAAGAGCTGCCCCACCCGTTCTTCGGGGGTCAATTTCGCCAGCATCTGGTTTGCCAGATCGCGCGGTGTGCTTTGTGTGGACGATTTCGCCTGGGAAACTCCCGAAGGCGTCACCATTGCCATCAGGATCCCCATCACGAGGATGATTCTGCCCCACCACTGAAAGGTCTTTACGCTCACTACCCTGCCCTCAAAACCTGCACTAAAACCGCCGGATCGTCGGTGATCAATCCCATCACACCGCGTTGAACCAGCCGGGTTGCCTCATCCGGATCGTTCACCGTCCACACCATTAACTTTTGCGATCGTTTCCTCGCTCTTTCAATCATCTCATCGGTGATCAACGTCCAATATGGATTAAACCATGGATTTCGCAGACAGGCATTGGCAGTTTTTGCCAGTTCGCCCGGAATTCCACCCATTGCCAGCAATGCGCACGAAGCTTCTGGCATCAATTGGCGTACCCGCGTCAACCGTCCAGGTAGAAATGATGAGAAGAATACGCGGTTTTCCATGCCGCACCGTTCAACCGTTTCCACCACCCGCTCGACCAATCGGTTCATTGGGTGCTGGTAATCGGTTAATTCCACATTGATGATGGCATGCGCGTCTGTATTTTCGAAAACTTCTTGAAGGGTTGGGGGGTGTATGCTGCCAGTCGTCGGACTGAATTTCTTACCCGCATCCAATCGTTTAAAAGCTGCCAGCGTAAATTCTGAAACCGCGCCGCTTCCGTCGGTAGTGCGATCCACGGTGGCATCATGCATCACCACCACTTCCCCATCGCGCGTCAGCTTGGCATCCAGCTCAAATCCGTCGGCGCCTTCTTCCACCGCCATCTGAAATGCAGGCAGTGTGTTTTCGGGTGCGCGCAAACACGCCCCACGATGAGCGATGATCTTGGGTGAAGAAGGTCCTGTCAGCATATCTTATAGTTCAACGAAGTAAGATTCACCTGCCCGGTCAATCAGCTCAGGCGTCATGGCAGCTTCTGCGCCGATATACCGCGAAATATCCAGAATCTGGTCGCACAGGTCGCGTGGATGCGAAGCGCGCAGCTTGCGATTGCGTTTGATGTACCACTCCTGCAGCAAGTACGCCAAGCCCTGATCACTGTATTTCACACCTTTATCGACCGCCACGCGTTTAAAAATCTCGCGGTATTCTTCATAGGTCGGATCACCGATTTCAATTTTGTGGCGCAAACGGCGTAAGAAAGCTTCGTCCACCAGATCTTTTGGCGGCAGGTTGGTTGAAAATACCACCAGCACATCGAACGGTACCTCAAGTTTTCTGCCCGTATGCAGCGTCAAATAATCAATTCGGCTTTCCAGTGGAACGATCCAGCGGTTCAACAAGTCACGCGGACGAACCTGCTGCCGCCCAAAGTCATCAATCAGGAAGATACCGCCGTTGGCTTTCACCTGGAACGGCGCTTCATAGAATTTGTTGGTATCGTCATAGACCAGGTCCAGACCCGCCAGGGTTAATTCACCGCCAACGACAACGAACGGGCGGTGTATTCGTACCCAGCGCGGGTCACGGCGTGAACCAGACCGCAGCGATCCTGTTCCATTCGCCTGGGCGTCTTCATCTGGCGCCAGTTGATGGTTCACCGAATCATATAATTTCACCACCTGCCCATCCACATATAATGCAAAGGGAATATACATGGATTGCGTCAGGATCATATTGCCGATTGCCCGCGCTACGGTTGTCTTGCCGTTCCCTGGAGGTCCATACAAAAAGATGGATGTGCCTGAGTTTACTGCCGGACCAATGCGCTGAAATGTCTTTTCAGAAAGCACCAGCGAAGACAGGATCTGCCGCATCATCCGGTTTGTCACCAGCATGTGTCCGCGGGATTGTTTGTGCATGGCGGCGTTATAATCTGTCAGTGGAACCGGGGCAGGTCCCGCATATTGGCTCCGTTCCAGAGCTTCGCGAGCGCGTCCCATTCCCGCGATGGTGATGGCATAAACATACGCGCCTTCACCCAGCCCCATCTGCGACGACTTGACCTCAACCAGTTTCTCGCGTTTCAATGTTTCCAGAATCAAGTCGACCACACCGGCAAAGGGTAATGCCAGCGCTTCGGCGATCTTGAAACCGGTCATGTAACCCCGGTAATATAAAATCTTTAAAGTCAGGTCCTGTACCCATAAAGGTGATAAACCGGTATCTTCAATATTGCTGATTGGCGGCGGGGTAAAACCGCCCATGGCAGCATTCGCCGCCGCTGGGTTGGGTGGAAATCCCGGAAGAGAACTCATATTGATGACCTCCCTGAGATCAGAAAATAAACAAAAAGATCGTAAGGAACGATTAATTATAGCACGCACATCTAAATACGCTTGCGAAAAAGCCGCTCCATTTGTATAATCCTCACAATTATGAAAATTACTGTCATCCTCCCCATGTATAATGAAATTCAAACGGTTCGCGAAATCATCAACCGCGTCAAAGCAACCGGTGTGGTATTCGAAATCCTCTGCGTCGATGATGGATCGACCGATGGCACACGCGAAGTACTGCGCGAGCTGGAAACCAACGGTGTAATTCGCGCCATTTTTCATGAGAAGAATCAGGGAAAAGGGGCTGCGGTTCGCACCGGAATACAAAACGCTGCTGGAGATGTGATCATCATTCAAGACGCAGATCTCGAATATGATCCACGCGATTATCCCACCCTCTTGAAGCCCATTGAAGAAGGCAGCGCTGATATTGTTTATGGATCTCGTTTCCTCGGGAAAGCGGAGCGTCCCCTTCTCTTTTGGAGCATGGTTGGCAATAAGGTTCTGACGCTCCTCACCAACCTGCTTTACAGCAACGTCCTCAGCGACATGGAAACCGGTTACAAGGTCTTTAAACGCGATCTGGTCAAGGATATTCCTCTGCACTCACGGCGTTTTGATTTCGAACCGGAATTTACTGCCAAAATCCTCAAGCGTCATTATCGTCTTGTCGAAGTGCCCATCACCTTTAATCCACGCGATTATACCGAGGGGAAAAAGATCCACGCGAAAGATGGCTTCATCGCCATGTGGACATTACTCAAATATCGTTTTGTCGATTGATTCTGAAGATCAAAAAACGGGCGATCAATCGCCCGTTTTTTGATTCGCAGTTTAATCCGGCAGTCCGCTGGGTTTCAAATCCCGTACATTTAATTGAAACCCGGTCCTTCCGTTAAAGTCATTCCTTTCAAACGTGTACATCAGATCGATCTTCGCCGGGAGCATTCCCGCCCAACGTCCCTGCTTGAATGCAATCGCATCAAAGGTTACGCCGTCGGTCACGGTTAATTTTAAATGTTGCTGATCTGCCCCCACGGTACGCGACCGACCGACAGACAGATTGCGGCTGACAAAGATCGCTTCCGGATTGCCATACCCGGTGGGTTGAAGCAAATCAAGGCTGCCCAGGATTTCTGGTCGCAAGTCGACCAGGGGTATCTCGATATCCGCCACAAGAACCCGTTGAAGTCGTTTGGCATCCAGTTCCCTCACGGCAATTTCCTGCAGCCGGTTCTGCAATTCTTTCAGATTTTCATTTCGAACGGTGAAACCTGCCGCCGCGGCATGCCCACCGTGCCGCACCAATAGATCTTTGCATTCATCCAACGCCGCGGTGATATTAAACTCAGAAATACTTCGGCATGAACCGCGGGTGGTTTCTGCGCCCTGAACCGCCACAATCGCGGGACGATAATATTGATCCGCCAGATGCGAAGCCGCCAATCCAACAATACCCTCGCTGAATTCCGAAGACACAGCGAAGATCAGCATCGCCTCCGGGTTTTCCGCCAGCGCCAGGGCTTCCGCTTTGGTCTGCGTTTCTTCCGTTTGTTTCCGCCGTTCAGAGTTTTGCACGTTCAATAACTGCGCCAGTTCACCTGCGCAAGACAAATCCCTTGTCGTCAGTAAATTAAACGCCGCCAGGGCAGAATCCAATCTGCCAGCCGCATTCAACCGGGGACCCAACCGAAATCCGATGTCCGTTGCCGTGACTTTGGTCAAATCGATCCCCGCTGCGCCTGCCAACGAAAGCAGCCCCTGACGGGTCTGCATGCGCATTCGCTCCAACCCGGCACGCACCAGGGTGCGGTTCTCACCGACCAGCGGCGCCAGATCTGCCACGGTGCCCAACGCGACCAGATCGAGCCAATAATCCGCCTGTACCCCCGGCTGTGGGCGGCGAGTGAAAAGCGCCTGTGCAAGTTTGTACGCCAACCCCACCCCGGCAAGATACTTTTCCGGGTATGTGTCATCTGGCTGTTTGGGGCAAATCACTGCCAGCGCGTCTGGAATTTCTTCCAATGGTTGGTGATGGTCGGTGATGATTAAATCGATCCCCAGGGAACGGGCATGCGCTGCTTCCTTCATGGAACGTATGCCACAGTCTACCGTCACAACCAGATGCGCGCCCTCCTGTGCCAGCAGGGTCAGCGCTTCATTGTTCAGACCATAACCTTCGTCGTATCGGTTGGGAATATATGGACGCGCTTTACCGCCCAGTCCCGTGACAACTTCAAACAACAGCGCCGTGGCGGTCACACCATCCACGTCATAGTCCCCGTAGATGACCACTGTTTCACCCGCGTCGATCGCCCCCAGAAGGCGGGTGACAGCCGTTTCCATGCCCGTTAATCCAAACGGATCTGTACTCTGCATCAATCGCGCAGACAGATACGCTGCAGCCTGTTCAATCGTGCTGCAATCACGATTGAACAACATTTGTTTTATGATGGGAGAAAAACCTTCAAGCCGTTTGCTGACCGAATCGGGGATCGACTCTCTGATCTGCCAGTGAGTATGCGTTGCGGGTTCCAAGAGCAGATCTCCTCTCTTCTCGCAAAAGGATCAGGAAGACTGATCGTTGCAATACAGGCGGGGAATGCGCTTTGCCAGCCCGCAAATCACTTCATAGGTGATCGTCTGCCAGCGCTGTGCCACATCTTCCGCGCTGATCGTTTGATCACCCTGACTGCCAATGAGCACCACTTCGTCACCAACCCTGGCATCGGGCAGTTGATCAAGCTGCACCATGGATTGGTCCATGCACACCCGACCAACCACCTGAACACGTTTTCCATTGACCAGCACCTCATTGGGCGCCATCAGGCGGAAGCCATCTGCATACCCTACAGCAATCGAGCCAATGCGTTCTGTCTTTTTGGTTCGATACACATGCCCATAACTCACGCCGTGTCCCGACGGGAGCATCTTTATCGAAGTCAAACGTGTTTTCCACGTCAGCGCCGGGTGGAATCCTTCCGGCAGAGGAGATTGTATCGATGGTTGCAATCCATAGATTGCGATTCCCGGACGGACCAGATCAAACCGGGATGCGGGAAAGTTCAGCGCCGCTGCAGAATTGGCAGCGTGTTTGATCGGTGGGCACAATCCAATGTCTTTCAATTTTGCCAACAGGTCGTTGAATCGCTGCAATTGTTTGGGGGTCGTCATCACATCGGGCTCATCGGCGCGTGCAAAATGAGTGAAGATGCCTTCGGCTTCCAATCCATTTCGCGCTTCAATCCACTGCAAGAATTCCACTGCCTGTTCAGGGGTCACCCCCAGGCGTCCCATGCCGGTATCCACTTTCAAGTGGACTTTCAGGGTTTTCCCCAATGCGCTGGCGCGTTCGGCGTACGCTTCACCAACCTTTGTGTCGTAAATCGTGACGCTGATCTGGTGCGCGATGGCATCCGGAATTCGTTCAGGTGAAGTGTAACCCAGCACCAGAATCCGCGAAGTCAGCCCCAACTGCCGCAGCGACAGCGCTTCTTCCAATCTTGCCACACCCACCCACGTGGCGCCAGCCGCCACAGCCGCCTGCGCAACTGCTGCAGCGCCGTGACCATAAGCATCTGCCTTGACCACCGCCATGACAGGCGTTCCGGTCAGCTCAAGCAGACGCCGCACATTATTTTGTATTGCCCCAAGATCAATTTCCAACCAGGTAGAATAACCGTTCGAATCCATGGGGCGTAGTATAAACCGGGTTTGCTCATCCGGCAAGAATACAGTTTTTTCTGTTGTCAATTTCTCTCGAAGATCTGCCAGTCATATATCTGCTGGCTGAAATGATAATGTGTCAGTATATATTCTTTCAGAGCGCCCATTGCCTGGCGGGCATCCTCGCTGCAATCCATGCAGAGGATTTCTTTGCGGTCAGTGAATGCAGGCAGCCCCGACGACGAAGGCACCTGTTGAATAATCAAACGGGGCGGGTCGGCGCGCAGTTCATCGATCAATTCCGGGAAACCCGAAATACCTGTTAAAGTCGGCGCCAGAACATGCTTGGGAAAGACGTATCGGGTCGGTGAACGCCGGTTGGTCACAAAATCGATATCAATATGCGTCGCCCAGATCAGAACGCTCTCGTCCGGCTGGCTGTGATCCAGAATATATTGTTCCACTTCCGAAGGATGGTACGTCCATACATCGGGCTGCCGCGCGAACTGCGCCAGGTTTTTAAATTCAATCACACCCTGGTTGATCGCTCCTCTCCCCCACAAAACAGTCAGCGCAAACACCGCCGTTCCCAGTCCGATGGATACCGATTTTTTAAATTGATACGTTTGCGGTCGATGACTCATCGCCGCCACGCCAGCGCCTGCCAGCAGCGCCAGCGCAGGCATTACTTCCAAATAATAATGTCCAAAATTTTTACCAGAGATGCCAATGGAGATCATCTGAATGGGAACTGCCAGCGCCGTACCTGCCGCCCACCAGGCAATCACATCTTCCTTCGGCAGCCAGGTGTTACGATCTGGTCCCCACTGCTTGATCCGCAAAAAACCAAAAATGAAGCTCGAAATGAACGCCAACCAGAATAACCCCGCCATCGGCTGCACTTTGAGAAATTGCGCCAGCGTACCCCGCACCGATCTCCACGACAATCCGGCTTCAACGTATCCAACATTGTGCTTCAAAACAGCATATACCAGATCGTTTAGTGCGCCCATTTGCTGCCATGCGAAAGCCACCAAAGCCAGTGGAACCAAAAATCCCAGCGCGAACAATCCAATATCCTTTAATCCCTGGGTCAAGGAGTGGCGGCGCAGGTTGAACAACAGCGCGGTTACCGCCGCAGCGGCTCCCATGCCGATATAGGTCGGTTTGAGCAGCGCCGCGGCTGCGGTCAACAGCCCGGCTGCGAGCATCCACCCTCCCTTCCCCTGGTTGAGATATGCATACAGCGCCCCTGCCGTCAGCACCAGCGGCAGCAGCAGATAGGTTTCAGTGATGTTCCCGTTGGTGTAATAAACCGGCGTCAGAGTTGTTCCAAGAAAAAGCAGTGTGCTCCAGACCGCCGCCAGAGACTGTTTCCATACGCTCCGGACGACCACGTAAAACAATACACTGGTAACCGTCATCCAGAGCATCTGAAACCACCAGACCGACCATGGATTATGCCCGCCCAGCAGCACGATCAACGCATTGATGGCGTAAACCAGAGGGGGTTTGTTATCCCAGCAATCGCGATATAGAACATCGCCCACTGCCATCCGTCCCCCGCAGTAGGCAAATGTACCGCTGTCGGTGTACATGGGTTTGAACATCGGGCTGTAGCCGATCTGCAGAAGAAAATTGATCACGAACATGATCAACACCAGGGCGATCACCCCCAGCCATTTCTTTTTGCCCGTTTGCGATGAAGACCGTTCTCCCATGAAACCAATCCTTTCCCGATTGCCGTATCTGTGTTTCTGCGGGAAGTATAAACCGGGATCACCCATCCGGCAAGCCAACCCCTTCCTGCCCGCATTTCTCTCCCCTGTATAATCCTCCCCATCCGTCATTTGGTATAATCTCTCTCATACATTTCCGGGGAATCAAATCCCCGAGCCTATTCACATTCATCGGGATTCTTCACGCATGGAAAATTTTTCCTACGAAATCGTTGCTCAGTGTGGCTCTGCCCGCGCCGGCATCTTTCACACTCCCCACGGCGACCTGCTGACGCCGGTTTTTGCCCCGGTCGGCACGCAAGCCACTGTCAAAGCGCTCACTCCTGAGCAGGTCCGCGAAGCCGGCGCCAGCCTGGTGCTTTCGAATACCTATCACCTTTATCTGCGCCCCGGAGACGATCTGGTGGCGGAAATGGGTGGGGTGCACAAATTCATGCAGTGGGACCGTCCCATGCTCACCGATTCGGGTGGATTTCAGGTTTTTTCTCTCTCTGCCATTCGTAAAATCGATGAGGACGGCGTGACTTTTAAATCCCAAATCGATGGGTCGATGCACCGTTTCACTCCAGAAAAATCGATCGCCATTCAGCAAAATCTGGGCGCCGACATCATCATGTCATTTGACGAGTGCGCACCGCCCTATGACCGCGCGTATAACGAAGCAGCCATGGCGCGCACCCATGCCTGGGCTGCCCGCTGTCGTGAAGCAAAAACCCGCCCCGATCAGGCGCTGTTTGGCATCGTGCAGGGTGGTGTTTTCCCTGATCTGCGCGCCGAATCCGCCCGCACCATCGCCAGCATGAACTTTCCCGGTCACGCCATCGGTGGATTGTCTGTCGGTGAAACCAAGCCAGAAATGCACGCCATGATCGAGGTGGTCAACGGCATTTTGCCCCCCAATAAACCCCGCTATCTCATGGGTGTGGGTGCGCCCGAAGATCTGGTCAACGGTGTGCTGCGCGGAATCGACATCTTCGACTGCGTTCTCCCCACCCGTCTGGCGCGTCATCAAGCTGTGCTCACCCGCCATGGACGGATGAACATGATGAATGCGATCTTCAGCCGTGATCCGCGCCCCATCGACGAAACCTGCGGCTGCTACACCTGCCGCACCTTCAGCCGCGCGTACCTGCGCCATCTCATCGTCGCAAAAGAAATTCTGGCATCCACGCTGCTGTCCATTCACAACATCTATACCCTCATCGATCTGATGAATCACTTGCGTCAATCCATCATCGATGGCAATCTGGAAGAGTTTGCTGCCGCGTATCTGGCAGGGCTGACTCAACCAGCCGCATGACTTATTTTAGAGGAACAACAACATGACCATCCTTCAATCCATTATCCTCGGCATCGTACAGGGTCTCACTGAATTTCTGCCCATTTCCAGTTCCGCCCATCTTGTTCTCGTCCCTCACCTGCTGGGATGGACCTTCCCGCAGGATCAGGCTTTCGTTTTCGACGTTCTCGTTCAGTTGGGCACGCTCGTGGCGGTCATCGTTTATTTCTGGAAAGATCTCATTGCCATTCTGGCTGCCTTCTTCAAAGGCATTTTCTCAGGCAAACCCTTTGCCGACCCGCTCGCGCGTGAGGGTTGGTATCTGATCCTTGCCACCATTCCCGCAGGAATCATCGGTCTCTTCCTGAAAGACAGCGTGGAAGCTGTTTTCGGCAGCCCGCAGATCACAGCCGCGTTGCTGCTCGTCACCGCCTTACTGCTCCTCGTGGCAGAATGGGCGGGCAAACGCAATCGCACACTGGATCAGCTCACCTGGAAGGATGCCCTCTGGATCGGCTTTGCGCAGGCAATCTCCATTTTCCCCGGCGTTTCCCGTTCGGGTTCCACGATCGCTGGCGCCATGACCCGCAATCTGGAACGACCTGCCGCAGCACGTTTTTCATTCCTCATGTCCATTCCCATCATGCTGGCTGCCGGTCTGCTGGCAGGCAAAGACATGCTGAATATCCCCGGTTTATCGTCTTTCTTACCGGTCATGATCGCCGGCTTTCTCACCGCCGCTGTGGTGGGATATCTCTCCATTCGCTGGCTCCTGCATTATCTCAATCGCCGTCCGCTGACCGGCTTTGCCATCTACTGCGTGGCGGTAAGTATCGTTTCGCTCGTCTGGATGTATGTCGCGTAAATTATTTGGACTTCTGATTGTTCTGGTGTTGACAGCCTGCGCTACGCAGCCATCGGCTTCTGAGGTGACGCCGCAAGCCGTGACTGTGCAGTTCACGCCTGCCCTGCGTGCGTGGACGCCCGCCCTCGCTGCCTGTGCGGTCAAGATTTCTGGTCTGTCACTTGTGCCGCAGGAACTTTCTGCCAGCGCTCTGGACATTCAGCAATCAGATATCGTCTTCCGCTGGGGTGCGCCCCAAACCCTGCCCGCCTCCGCCGTGGAGGTGGGCAGTGAAAGCCTCGTCGTGATCGTTCACCCCCAGAATTCGCTTGAGAAGATCTCGGCTGAAGACATACGCGCACTGTTCGCCGGGAAGATCACCCGCTGGTCGCAGTTGACCCAACCCGAAGGCAGTCCGGGGCTTCCTGACAGCGCGATCTCGATATATGACTATGCGCAGAACGATGATTCTCGCGCCATCCTTGAAAGCAAACTCCTGGGCGGCGCGTCGGGGGTTTCCCCCGTTCAGATCATCCCCGATCCTGCTGCCATGCTCGCAGCCGTCGCTGCCGACCCAGACGGCATTGGCTACCTCCCCGCTCGCTGGTTGACGGATCAGGTCAAACCGCTTGAAATCACAAATATCGACACGGGGCAGCTCAAGCAGCCCATCCTGGCGCTCTCCGCCGCAGAACCGCAGGGACTGTCCCGGCAGCTTCTTCTCTGTCTGCAACAATAAAAAATCTCCCCCATTTTCAAAGCCGAAAAGGGGGGAGATCATAGAGGGGGCAGAAATTACCCCACCTTCGTTCCGCACTCCGCGCAGAATTTTGCGCCCGGTTGCAGTTTCGCGCCGCATTCTGTGCAGTGCTGCACCGTTTTCAATTTTGCCCCGCAGTTCGGACAGAACTTAGCATTCGTCGCCAGCGGCTGCTCACATTCCGGGCAGGTCGCCCGGATCGTCTCCCGCCAGTTCTCTTTTCCCAGCTTTTTATCTTCCTCTGCCATCGCAGCGTGCGCCCAGATTTCCTCCACTGAACGCGATGACTGCGCAGCACTCATTTCCACACCCAGGTCGGGTGCACATTCCTTGCACAGACCCTTCTTCTGATTCCAGCATTTTTCCCGGCACACCCATTTCTTGCAGCGGGGACACTGGATAAACTTCGGGCGGATCTCGGCAATCGCCGCTTCGAACGCATTATCCCGCGCTTTTTGCCATCCAGCAGACCGTACCCGTTCTCCGATATCCGCAGCCTGACCAAAAATACCGCCAAAGAGGCTGCTCGCGCCATCCAAAACATTGGTCACTGTGCCGGTCGTCCAGGGCTGAAAACGTGTCCGATAACCGGTTCCGCACAGATCGCAGGTGAACTCGAACTGAAAACCGGTATCCGTGCTTAGATCGCTGTAATTGCTGACAAATTCGATGACTTCCGCCATCCTTCCTTCTCCTTGTTGTATGTTTGTTTCGATGATCAGACAGACTGCGTATCGAAGAATTATACAGGAATAGTCCTGATCCACACGATTCTTCAGCGTGGTTTTTCCGATTGGATCTCGTTCAATTTCTTCGTCAATCTCGCCGTCAGATACACCATCAGCCCGGTAAAAAGAAACATCATCCCATTCGCCACCACGAACGTGGTGCTGATGGCATCATATTTTTCCCAATAGACGTTCCACCCCAATGCGCGCAGCGCTTTCGCTGAGCCTGTGCATAATTTGAGGCTGTCTGGCAAAAAGATCAACGCCAGCAGCAGTGCGCTGATCGTCAGCGGATAGGCTTTTGTGTTCAATGCCAGTTTCACCCGTCGGCGGATGTCCTGCCGGTCTTCGCGAAACCGCGGAATTTCTTCCTCCAGAATCTTGGCGATCTCCGGGTACCAGACCCCAAACAGAATCCCGATCACCGTCAGCAGCAGCGTGGCGGAACTCATCAGATGGTCCATGTCAGGTGCCTCCACTTATGCTGGTTTCTTCTCGAGAAACAGCTTTTTAAGTTCCTCATAAGACGATGGTTGGATGCGGTACGTGCCCACGCTGTCGCGCACTTTGGAAACCAGCGGCAGATTCCCGTTGATCCCCGCCAGTACCCGGTTAAGTTCTTCCACCAGATTCTGGCTGGCGATGACCACCTCGTATGGATCGCCTTCGTGCGCGTGTTTGGCGGACTGAAGGATCTTGATCAGCGACCGCTGCACCGCCTCCTTCACCGCGTATTGGTACTTCGACATCACCGCCCGGATCAATGAACGGCTTTCGCTGGCCGAGGTTTGGAATAATTCCGATACCTCCTGGTCGCTCGGAATGAGATTGCCAAAGGCTGTGGTGATCAACAGGAAAAGCCGGTACTCCAGCAAATCGGAACCGCGTTTAAACACCCTGGCGCCCAGAAACATATGGGTATATTCCGTCAACGCCGGACGGACAAATTCACCCAATTTCTTTCCAAGCTGCTCGGGGGTGCATTCCAGTATCGTAGCCAGACTCTGGGCTTCTTCGTCAGAAAGGCTGATTTGTGAACTGACCTGGATCTTCATCGGATCTCCTTATCATTCCCAGCAGGAGGCATGAATAATCTACGATTAGTATAGTACAGGATCAAATCCTTTACAACTGGATATAAAGCCCCGACCTTGCAATTATGTGTGATTATATTGTTTCAAAATATTGCTTTTATGAAATACTGTCATATAATATTGGTTGTTCTTATTACGTGACAGAGGCGCCTGATGCAATCAGAAAATTCTTCCCACCGTCAAGAAAATCGTCCGCCTGCCGAACCCCTGGTCGGACACCGTCTGCGGAACCTGCGCACCCAGCGCGGATACTCGCTCCGCGCGCTGGCAGAACACAGCGGTCTGAATGTCAATACGCTCAGCATGATCGAAAATGGCAAAACATCCCCATCGGTTGCCACGCTGCAGCAGCTCGGATTGGCATTGGAAGTGCCCATCACGGCATTTTTTCAATCCACGCCCCAATCACTCAAGATTGTTTACACCCCCGCTGAACAGCGTCCGCATGCCGCGTTTGGCAGCACCCAGATGCAAAACCTGGGGGAAAATCTGGCTGGAAACGCTGTCCAACCATTTGTGGTTACCCTGAAACCAGGCACGGGCAGCGGTGACACCATGATCGTGCATACCGGTCACGAGTTGGTGTACGGTCTATCCGGATCCATCCAGTACCATATCAACGAGGAAATGTTCATCATAAACCCCGGCGACAGTCTGGTTTTCGAAGCTCATTTACCCCATTGTTGGGAAAATACGTCCTCCAACGAAGCCCAAATTCTGTTGGTGTTAATTCCCGCAGATGTGCGCGAGGAACCCGGAGGACATCACTTTTCACCCAGATTGAATAAAAAGGAGATCACAATGAAAATTGCCTTCATTACCGATGATGGAAAATCCATCAGTCAACATTTTGGACGAGCCTCCTATTACTTGGTGCTTACGGTCGAAGAGGGTAAAATAGTGAATCGTGAAATGCGCAGCAAACTGGGTCACAACCAGTTGGGTGGTGAGCATCACGAGGAATCTCATGGCGCAAGCCACGGCATGGACGAGGCATC